>JAYYHB010000169.1:0-8628 GCA_036157095.1 Pseudomonadota bacterium | reverse complement strand
ACCAGTAAGCTGGTGGCTAATTGGTTCGACAGGCGTCGCGGTACGGCGCTTGGCATAGCCGCTGCAGGGGTGTCTTTGTCTGGTGTGGTCATGCCCTATATCAGTGCTGAACTGATTGAGAATTTTGGCTGGCGACGAGGCTTCCTTGCGTATAGCACGTTCACGTTTTTCGTCGTGGTGCCGCTGATTTTTCGATTGGTGATCTCTCGTCCTGAGGATGTGGGTATGCGCCAAGACGGGGCGTTTGTTTCTGCGAAGACGACAGATGCTGGCGAGTCGATACAGGCCCCAGTGGCAAAACCGCGCATACTCGAGCTCTTCAAGGACTACAATTTCCGAATGATCGTGCTGACGTTCTCGCTGATGTTCTGCTGCATGAGCGCCACGTTGACGCATATGATTCCGCGTCTAACGGACTTTGGTTATACCCTGGTGGAAGCATCCCTCGTCATGTCGATGTGCGCAGGATTCGGGGTGGTGGGTAAACTCAGTTTCGGTTGGTTGAGTGATCGTTTTTCAGTGCGCAAGGTTATGGCAGTTGTCATTATCGCTCAGTTCAGCGGTCAGTTCCTGATGTACGGATCACTCGACTACGTCACCTTTGCCATCGGCGCGTGTCTATTTGGCTTCGGAGTGGGTGGCGTAGTGCCGATGCATGGCGCCGTAGTGGGTAAAACGTTCGGTCGTGATCGCTTTGGCGCTGTGCTTGGTTTGATGCGGCCGGCCATGTTCCCCATTCAAATTCTCGGCGTGCCCTTTGCTGGATGGATATTTGATGTGACCGGTTCTTACGATATGGCCTTTCAGGTGTTTTTAGGGCTTTACCTTTTTGCGGCGCTCGCCGTCGCGTTCTACCGTCAGCCAGCGGACACCATCACTTAACGACTTTAGCAAGCCTCTGCTGGGTAGATCAAAATCTCGACTTTAGCAGCTGTATATGCGGCGTGCCTTGGTGGCTACAGCGCAGGTTTATCGCGTCGGCCAACACATGTTCGGCGATGTAGGGTTCAAAGCTCACCTTGGTAAACGGCCTGATGTCGTCAAATTCTAGCTCGACTGAAAAACCTTGGACCACGGGCAGAACCGTGATCGCCCTGACATGACTGAGCATGTCGCCCAGCTCCGAGGTCAGGGATTGTTGGGAAGAGCGATCTGCAGTGACCCCGCGCACGAGATATTTCAGCAAACAAGGCTGTTTTTGAATGCGCATTGTTTGGCTAGGCGTTCTTCCATACCGGGGTGCGTTTCTCCAAGAAGGCGTTCACCCCCTCGCGCTGATCCTCGGTGCTAAACAAATCGACAAACCTCTGGCGCTCGTAGGGTAGGGCATCGGCTACTGCATTGTCTCGAGCCTGGTGAATCAGCTCCTTGCAGTAGGTGACGGAGATTGGGCTCTGCTGGGCAACTTGGGCAGCCAGTTCCAAAGCGCGTTCTTTTGCGCTCCCTTGTTCAACGACTTCCTCAACTAAGCCGATACGTTCAGCCGTGGCAGCATTAATCCGCTCGCCGCAAAGAATCATTTTCTTTGCCCAACCCTCCCCGATCAGCCAGGAGAGTCGCTGGGTGCCGCCGGCGCAGGGCAGTAGGCCGACCTTGGGCTCTGGCAGCGCCATTTGCGCCTGTTGCTCGGCAATTCGAATGTCGCAAGCAAGGCAGGCCTCCAGGCCGCCGCCCATTGCGAATCCGTTGATAGCAGCAATGGAGACACCGCGAAAATCCGCCAGACACTCAAAACCCTTGCCAAAAAACTCCGCCATTGCCCTTGCTTGATCCGGGTCACCATCGGCGAAGAGATTTAAGTCGGCACCTGCGGAGAAAAATTTCTCTCCCTGACCTGTAATAACCAAGGCGAAGATGTCTTTGTCCGCATTTAAAGTTTCGATTAGGCTGGCTAGCGCGGGCAGACTGTCCGTGTCCCAGGTATTTGCCCCGGGGTTGTCGATGGTAATCAGCGCTGTGTGATCGATGATCTCAACCCTGAGTTTGTCTGATGTGCTGATGCTCACTGTATGACCTCCAAGGCGCCCGCCATGAACATGCGGCGAGAAATGATCACCCGCATAATTTGATTCGTACCTTCTAAAATTTGATGCACCCTCGTGTCGCGCACATAGCGCTCCATGGGGTACTCCTTCAAGTAGCCGTATCCACCCAGCAGCTGCAGAGCGTCATTGCAGACTTTGAAGCCAGCGTCCGTGGCGAATCGCTTGGCCATGGCGCAGTAGGTGCCGGCTTGGCTGTCGCCGCTGTCCAGCTTGTTGGCTGCCAGTCTTACCATTTGGCGAGCAGCAACCAGTTCAGTCAGCATGTCTGACAAAGCGAACTGAGTCGTCTGAAAGTCCGCAATTGCCTGACCGAATTGTTTGCGCTCTTGTACATAGGCGGTGGCGTCTTCTAGTGCTTTTTGTGCCGTGCCCACGCTGCAGGTGGCGATATTTATACGCCCGCCATCGAGGCCGTCCATGGCGATGGAGAAGCCCTGACCCTCTTCGCCGAGACGGTACTTCTTTGGAACTCTTACGTCCTCAAAGGTAATGGCTCGGGTAGGCTGAGCATTCCAGCCCATTTTATGTTCGTTCTTGCCGTAACTAATTCCTTCGGCATCTGCGGGAACTAAGATCGCCGTCACGCCCTTTGGCCCGTTGTCGCCAGTACGCATCATTAGCACCAGGATATCGGTTTCTCCTGCGCCAGATATAAAGGCCTTGCTGCCGTTAATAATGTAGTAATCGCCGTCGGCGACAGCATGGGTGCGAAGTGCCGCCGCATCAGAGCCCGCGCCCGGTTCGGTTAAACAGTACGAGGCAAGTTTGGCACCGGACACCAGATCTGGGCACCACTCGTCAACGACCTCTTGCTGGCAGTATCGACCAATCATATTTGTAGCCATGTTGTGAATGGTTAAAAAGGCGGCAGTAGTGGTGCATCCTTTCGCCAATTCTTCAACGATTAGGCTTGCATCCAAGCGTGGCAGCGCAAGCCCGCCAGCATGCTCTGGGGTGTACATACCCATAAAGCCGAGCTCACCGGCTTGGCGCAAAGCGTCTTTCGCAAAAACATTGTTTGCGTCCCATTCTGCGGCAAAGGGTGCCAGCTGATTCTCGGCGAAGGCCTTGGCGGTGCTGACGTAGCTTTGCTGTTCTTCGGTGAGGGAAAAATCCATGCTCTCTCCCAGTGCTTCAAAAGAGTGACCGCAGTTTAGTACACCGCGCAGCGCGCGGCATCAGGTTGACGACGCTACCAGCTTGGGCGGCTTGGCAAACCAAAAGCAAAGAGCTCCAATCAAGGAACAAAAGGCGATGCAGGTAAAGGCCAGGTCGTAGTTGCCGTAGATATCAAACATAATGCCGGAAAATAGTGGGCCAAGGGTCATACCCATCATGACGATCAGAGACGAAATACCCATGATAGTGCCGAAGGATTTGGGGCCAAAATAGTCCGCGCGCAGGGCAACCATGAGGGGTGCTCTTACTCCCCAGGCCAAACCGTGGGCCACGGCAAAGGCGATTACCAAGGCAGGATCTGCGCCATAGGTTAGAGCGATCAGACCCACGAAGTGGCCCAGCATGCACAGCGTACATATTGTGCGTTTATCGAACCGATCGCCGATTACACCGCCCAAAAATAAGCCAGCCATTTGCAGAGCCGTCATCAATGCGAAGACGAAGCCCGCGTTCACAGGGTCGTAGCCTAAATCAAAGGTCAGATAGGGAATGAGGTGTGCTAGCATGGACGATACCGTTAGCAGGGACAGTGCATGGCCGCTGGATATCAGCCAGAACGATGGCTCTCTCACCGCCTCACGCCATGACAGGCTAACCTGGGTCTCCTGAGGAGCTGTGTCTTCATCGTCAGCTTTCTGTGGCCGCACCCCGTCTGGTACTTCCCCATAATCTTCGGGACGGTGGCGCACCAGGCTCACCAAGGGTAGCCCTACCGCGAGGATCAGGATGCTGGAATATAGAGCCATAGACCGCCAGCCGAAGGCCTCCAACCCCATCATAACGAAGGGTACGCACAGGCCTCCTGCAGAGAAGCCGATTTGTGACATGGCCACGGCCTTGGCCCGATGTGCGTCAAACCAGCTGACGATGGATACCATAAGGGTCGCGAAGCCGCCCAGGCTTGAGCCGAGGGCGATCAGAATAAATGCCACGAAATAGGTGGTGATGGATTCCACCAGGCTGAAGATGAAAAATCCCAGGGCGAAGATCAGCGTGCCAATGATTAATATGCGACGTGGCCCGTAGCGATCGACCACCCAGCCTTGGATTGGCCCGAGCAGGCCGCTCTCAAGTCGGGTAAGTGCAAAGGCGAGTGACAGCACCGACATACTCCAGCCAAAGTCGGCCTGCAGCTTGAGCGCATAACCACCATAAGAATGCATCCAGGTTAGGGCCGCCAGCCATTGCACACCCGCACAGGCGAGTACGATCCACCATCCGTAAAAGACGTGACCGTTGGGTCGAAAAATATTGTTGAGCTTCGCTCCTGCGGGTGCCAGAGAAGATGACATCGAAGCATAATAAGGACTGACAGGTGCGCTGACGAGATTGACAACGCGAAGGTTTCCTACGGTTACCGAAATAAGCAGGGATTCTCTTGTGATGGACAAAAAAACCGCTGCGACAGCCGATGTATCTGATAACACTGTCTTGGGAGATGCCCTCAGCAATGAAGGACAAGCCCTGGTTTTGTCTGGTGGTGGCGCGCGGGCAGCCTACCAAGTGGGATGCCTGCGAGCCTTGGCTCTAAGCCTACCGGACTATCGGCCGCAAATATTGACCGGTGTCTCTGCGGGTGCCATCAATGCCACCCATCTTGCCGCGTTTCAGGGTTCCTGGAGCGAGAGCGTTGAGGCCTTGGTCAGGCTTTGGCAGGCCATGCGAACTGAGCAGGTATACCGAACGGGCTTGGGTCATTTGGCGGGCCGCATGGCTCATTGGGGGCTGCACTTTGTCAGCGGCGGCAGGCTTGGCCGCAAGGACATACGCGGCATGGTCAATAATCAGCCGCTGCGCCGTTACCTTAAAGAACAATTGTCCGCCCAGCCCGGTACGGGAGAGATACTGGGGGTTGATCGCAACCTGGCAGAGGGCTGGTTGAAGGCCCTAGCAGTGGTAACGACCAATTACGCCAGCGGTCGCTCAGAGGCTTGGGTGGATACTCTGCATCAGCAAATTTGGAGCGGCAGTCAAACCACGGCCCGACGTACGTCGCTTACCCTGGACCATGTGATGGCTTCCGCCGCGCTGCCGTTTTTCTTTCCCTCAGTGAAGCTGCAGCAACAGTGGCATGGTGATGGCGGTATCCGCCTAGCCGCGCCACTGTCTCCCGCTATGCGCCTCGGGGCCAGGCGCATTTTGGCGGTGTCGCCGCGCGCCAAACCCCAGGTGGGTGGCAGCGAGTTACCAGCGAGCTATCCCTCGCCGGGACAGGTTGCTGGTGTAATGCTGAACGCCGTTTTCCTGGATTTGCTGGATTTTGATGCGCTCCAGATGCAGCGCGTGAACGATCTGCTCAGTCGGATACCGCAGCAGGACTGGGGACAACAGCGCCAGGTGGATGTGATGGTACTCAGGCCGAGAGAGGATCTGGGTAAAATTGCCAGGCGGTCCCAGCCGCAAATGCCTTGGGGGTTTCGGTTCGTTTCCGGTGGTTTTGGAGGCCGAGATGAGCCAACAGCGGACGCTCTCAGTATGGTAAACTTCGAACCTAACTATATTGCTCAGCTCATTGATTTCGGCGAGCAAGATACCCTCGATCGGATGGACGAGATCGAAGCCTTTCTGCGAGGCTAGTTCTGCGGGTACTACTGCGCTAGGCAGTTAGCGTAGTAAGTCACGGTGCCAGGCCAATCGCTAAACACGCCTCGAACGCCCACATCATTGGCCAACACGTGCAGGGCCTGCAGCATTTGACCCTCGCCGGTCATAGCGCTGGAGATCGGTGCATATAGCCAATTGTTCGCGTCTGTGGGATCCCCGGATTCAAACGTCCAAGTGATCATTTCCAGCCCAGCAGATTTGGCAAGGCTTGCATACATGCTGGGCACAATCTCGCCAGCATCGTTCAGGGTGAGCAGCATGGGCATGGGCGGAGCGATGATATTGAGTCCTCGCGCCCTTAGTGCCTGGAAGTCTGCTTCGCTGGGCTGAAAGCCGGGCGTGCGGCCTCTTGCGTCCAGCCAGACCGCCTGATCTGCAAAATCTGGATGATTCTCAATCCAGTGCCATATGTCTTCTAGATTGAACGACTGGGGAAAGACTCTGGTTGGATCAATACCAGCAGCGCGATATTCCGCTAGCAGTTTGTCCGCATAGGCGGCTTGGGTGAAGCCCGGAGCAAAGGGCATATCAACCATTGGACGCTTCAGTTCTGGCGTGAACCTTCGGCCCAAGGCGTTGATCAATTCAATACTTTGGGCGTGGGTCATCAGTGTGCCGCAGGCGAGAGGCTCACTCACAACAGGGGAGCGGTGGGGGGCCAGATACTCTTCAACGTTTTTAGCTTGACTGTTGCTGCTATCGGGGCGGGCGCACAGTGTTTTGAACTCCGCCAGAGAAATATCTGAGGTGCAGCAAGTCGCACTTGCGGGCCGCCTTCCGATCGCTGGACGAAAGGGGGCTGAGCATTTGGATGCCAGTGAGGTCTGTAGAATGTTCGTCGTTGTGGCGAGATCGCACTGAGAGTGTCGGCAGACCAGCTCTAAGTCCCTGGTAAAGGTGACATCGCATTCGATGACACCGGCACCCTGCTCGGCTGCCGCAATGTAGCCCTCGCGGCTGTGTTCCGGGTAACCCAGCGGTGCTCCACGGTGCGCGATGGAAAAGTCCGTTGGATAAAAACTACGAGTTGCGCAGCTATGCAGGCGATCCTTTAGCGATCCTTGTGTCAAAGTGTCGCTGAGTTTTAGCGCTCGATCCGTAGGTACGACCGCCAGCACAGAATCGCCTGCCTGGGATTTGCCCGCAACGAGCAGGCTGATTGACAACAGCGCAGCATGTGCGCAGATTTTTTGAAGATATTGCATGAATAGCCGATGTCATTTTTGCACGCCAACCCTATCATCGTTCCCATAACCGTTTGATGAATCTTGCCGCGTGACCAATGTCCTCGTCTTTCAAAGTGCTCCTGCTAATAGCGACCCTTGGCAACAACAATGTATGTCCAGCGTTGAACAGTGGGTACTCGCCAGCGGCTACGATTATCAGTTGCTTGGTGATGAGCTGTTCGAGACTGTGCCTGACTGGTATATGAGAAAGGTACGAGGTCGCATGCCCATTGCTGCAGATCTGGGGCGTCTTCAGTGGGCTCAGCGATTTTTGCGGGGTGGCTACGATTGGGTGATTTGGATGGACGCCGACATGTTGGTGTTCGCGCCGGAGCGGCTGATCGTCGATTTAAAGAAGGCCTGCACCTTTGGGCAGGAGCATTGGGTGCAGGCCAAGGTTGGTGCACCGGGTCGCTGGGAGATTCGTAAGAATATACACAATGCCTTCGCCGCTTTTCCTGCCGAGTGCCCTGTCCTGCCATTTCTCATCGACATTATTCTGCGCATGATGCGGCGGGTTGACCCCGATCATATTGCTCCGCAGATGATGGGTCCGAAGTTACTGTCGAGTTTACACAATTTGGCGACCTTTGATTTTCGACCGGATATTGGTGCGCTATCACCAGAGGTGATGTCTGTGATCGCGGGCGATAAGCGCAGTCATTCTGGTGAGAGTGCCCTGCAGGCACTTTGCAAGGCCCAATCAAGGCCACTGGTCGCAGCGAATTTGTGCGCCAGCCTAATGCCGCAGGTGCTCACCATGGCTGAAGGCGATGACGATAGTGACGAGGTTATGCAGCGTGTGATTGGTTTGCTGCTTCACTGTTCACAGGGGCTATCGCAGCCGGAGAATCTTGGTGCTTGATACCTAGACCGGCCTTACTTAGTCTGGCGAGCCGAATGAGTACCACCGCGTGAGCGCAGGAGAGAGCAATGTCTGGAACACCCATTGAAAATGCTATGGAGACACTGAATGCCCAAATTGGTCAGGCGTCAGAACCTACCGACTGGTTTGAGATCACTCAGGACCGAGTGAACACTTTTGCTGATGCCACCCTTGATCAACAGTGGATTCATGTCGACCCCGAACGAGCCAAGTCAGGCCCCTTTGGTGCTCCCATCGCTCACGGTCAGCTCACCCTGTCGATCATGAGCTTCTTACCCGGTGGTGCAGGTGTCGGCCTTCCCGTATTGGACGGTATGAAACTCGGCATCAACTACGGTTGGAACAAGGTGCGCTTTATGAATCCTGTGCAGGTTGGCGCGAAGATCCGCACCGTAGGCAAGCTCAAGAGCGTAGAAGAAAAGGGCGGGATGCTTGAAGTCATAAACGAGATGACCGTTGAAATCGACGGCGCAGACAAGCCCGCCTGCGTGGCTGAAAGTGTGCTGCGTATCGTTTTTTAACGATCAATCTTTGACTGAGTGCTGACAATATTCCACCGGCCACGCCATTTTCTGCGTGGCGCCCTGAATTCAGGCAACCCCAAGTCATGTTTACTTATTTAAATCCCGACGTTCGGAAACGGCTAATCGCCGATGGCAAACTCATACGTATCGATTCGAATGGGTCG
>JAYYHB010000168.1:0-4257 GCA_036157095.1 Pseudomonadota bacterium | reverse complement strand
AAAAAAGCCACCCTCGGGTGGCTTTTTTGGTGAAAGGGGCGTTTGGTTAGTAAGCGCCCATGCGGTAGGTCAGCTCGAGTCCAAACAAACGGGGAACCGTTGTTCCTCCTGTTTGTCTGAAGTGCTCTCCTTCTCCGTGGCGCAGAACTTGGAGCACTGCTACATCGTCTAGTACGTTGTTGCAGAAAGCGGCGATCTCTAGGTTTTGCTCAGCATTCGTCCATGTTGCGCGCATATCAAGGCGCCCATATGCTTCAGCCATTTCTGCCTGATTTTCAAATGGAGAGTAATAAACATCGTCGGTCCAGCTATATACCGCAGACAAGTCAAGGTTCGCACCGGCGTCTAGCGGAACAGAATACGTACCATACGCCGTGTACTTGAGTTCGGGCACCTGCAGTAACTGATTGCCATTGATGTTCTTTCTATTAGTCTCTCTATCTGGATAGAGTGACGTTGGCGTCTCGATACTTGCTGGGTCAAGAATTTCTAGATCCTTGGTGTACTCGTTCGGCGTATAGCTGAAGTTGCCGCCCAGGGTGAGGGCATCGGTTGCCAACCACAAAACTTCTGCTTCGATACCCATAACCTCGGCGCCTGGTGCTTCTAATACAGAAGTTGAGGTTCCGCCTAGACTTGTGACTTCCGTTGCTACTGTGTGAATAGATTCATAATCGTAAAGATAGAACGAACCGTTTATTTGGAGTGTGTTATCTAGAAACTGAGTTTTGTAACCAATTTCGTATGCCGTCAACTCTTCTGGGTCGTAGTCTGCAGTGTTTGAAAAGAACACAAGGTTGTAACCGCCCGATCGGTAACCTGAAGTCGCTGAGAAATACATCATGACTTCGTCAGTAATATCCCAATCCAGATTAATTCGACCAGTGATCTTCTCGTCTTTTCGCTCAAATGGGCGGTAGACGCTTACTGCGATTGGATGACCGCCGTTTACAGCCAATTCCGTTGGTAACGGCTGGCCATAATCGTCAGTGACCAATTCACAGCCTTCATCGTCAACGTATGAACAGCCATCAACAGTTTGGAAGCCACCATTGCGCGCGTTAATTTCGAACAGTGGGTTTCCAGTGAAGCCAAAGGCCGGCATGAATGGGAATAGAAAGTTAGCTTCGGTATAGCGAAACAGGTTTTCCTCGGCTAGCACCTCGTCATAAGCGTAGCGGATGCCAACTGTGAGAGTGAAGTCCTCGGCCATGTCCCAAACGCCTTGTGTGTAGGCTGCAAAAGCGTCTCTTTGAGTTTGCGTCGCGTATAAGAGGTCAGAACCCACGGTACGCGGACCATGGATCACATCAAGGTCTCTGCTAGTGCCGTCATCTCCGTACCATTGAGATAGATACAGGTTGTCGTTGCGAGTAATACCTTCTGCTAGGCCTGTGGCATTCCCGCTGAAGATGAGTTCGTTACTCGTCTCGGCGGAAAAGTTTCGTTGGCACGATTGGCGGTCGGGATTGGCGAGGCAAACATTTTTTGCACTAAATAAGGTCGCCATAGGCGCGCCACCTATTAAAAATCCTATTGTGTTGTCTTCGTAGGCGTTCTGCATCCGTTGCGATCCAACCTCTGAATAGAAGTCGCCGCGCTGATCGATCAATGCTTCATACCAGAAAACGCCTGAGGTCACGGACATGGTGTCATTGATTTCATAGAACGCTTGAAGCTCATGAGATTGATACCGCGCTTCGTGATTTACATAAAACTGACGGTCGTGGTACAGACTGGCGGTATTGTCATCGTCAGTGGTTCGGTGGTACTGAAGTTCATTGAATCCGTAGATGTATTTCACTGTCAGTCGATCCGAAGCGTCCCAAGTAACCGTTGCTTGGGTTGTGCTCGCATCAAATTCCTCTCTGTTCAAACCGTTGGTTGCCGCGCAAATATCGCTGCCATCAATATCGCCAGGAAACACACAATTGTTATAAGCGGCTAAGCTCGCTTCTGAGGTTTGATTCCAGCCGTCCAAAGATGCCATGGCATTTTGAAAGCCATCGAAGTCGGCGTAATCAAGACCTGCACGATTAGGCTGTGCATTTTTTACCTCTCCGGTTAATGGATTAGTAAACGCACGTATTTCTTGATTTGGGTTCACAAAGTCACTTTGCAGAGGATCAGTTTGAGCTGGATCTACAAAGCGATAGCCCGGGACGAGTTCCGTAGAACGATACGGTCTACCGTCCTCGTTTAACACCACGAGTCCACCGCCATTCGCCCCTCCGAAAGGCCGATCGATCCTCATCCAGTTATGCCGAGCGTCAACGGTAAGAGTGTCGGTAGCTAACCACTTGACCTGAAGGGCAACATTGTTTGTACCAAGTCCATCTAGACCGGAGGGACCTTTGTCACCAACTTCGTCTATTACACCGTCCCGATCGCGATAGCTGAAAGTAACGCGTCCCATTAAATCGTCTCGTAGCGGTCCAGAAAAAGCGCCGTAGTACTCTTCGGTACCGAAGTTACCGTAGATAGCTTTGAACGCGCCCTCAAAAACGTCTGTAGGCTCCTTGTAGAGGATGTTTATAGCGCCACCAACTGCGTTTCGGCCGTAAAGCGTGCCTTGTGGACCGCGGAGCACCTCGATTCGCTCAACATCCCAGAAGGTTTGGCCTGTAGCTGTTAACAAGTCTTCCGAATAAACACCATTCATATAGGTGGCTACGCCAGGGTCGCCGCCAAGGGCGCGGAAATTTCGACCTACACCACGCACGGTAGCGTCATAGGGCTGGATCGTGGTTGCAGGGACGAAGTTCTGCAAATCCTCTTGATTTCGGATGCCGAAATCATCGATAAATTCCCCGGTGAAAGCGGTAATTGAAATTGAGGTATCCTGGATGGATGCCTCTTGTCTTTCGGCGGTCACAATGACCTCTTCGATTTGCCTTCCTTCAGCCAGTGCTGCAGGTGCAGCAAGCGTGGTCAGCAGAGCACCAAGCGCGGTTCTCTTCCCTAGGTTCATCAGCTCTTCCCTCCATAATGAGACCTGAAACCAAGGGATAACACACACCGTTAGTGGACACAATCTATGCAGGTGTCTTTCAACTAAGGCTAATTGTTACTTTAAGAAACACAAAAATTCCAAAATCTGGTAACACTCTATTGAACCATGGTATCTCCAACGGAAACTGAGCTCACGTTTATCTAAATAGAAGCTAAGGGGCGTTCTCCGGGGTGTTCCGAGTATGCAGGAGGAGCAAACTAGCACATCAGACGCACTCTAAAATTCGTTACGTTTGGTAGCAAATAGAGGCGCCGCGTTATTTTCGCGTTAAAAAAAAATTAAAAAAATGTGAACTTAATCTAACCAGCTGACAAGCGATACGCCGCTTACACGAAGTTCTTCTATTCTTCAGGGGCATGTTGTGTCAAGTATAGTCACCGTCTTGGGCCAATCTTCGGCGGTCAAAACGAGTTCAATCGGCACGCGGAGGGTCGAGGTTTAATGAGAGAGGGAGCGCGAGATGGAGCACCAGGACGTTATCGTTGTAGGAGCAGGTATTTCGGGGATCAGCGCTATGGTGCATCTGAGGAAGTCGTTCCCTCAGAAAAAAATAAGCATTCTCGAGCAAAGGGAGAACATTGGCGGGACTTGGGATCTCTTTAAGTATCCCGGCATCAGATCCGACAGCGACATGCACACCTTAGGCTTTTCGTTCAAGCCGTGGAACACTCAAAAGTCTATTGCTGATGGCCCCTCGATTATGCGTTACCTCAACGAAACGGTTGAGGAATATAAGCTGGAGGAACGGATTCGCTTTTCGCACAGGGTTGTCGCTGCGAATTGGTCCAGTGCTGACGCTCTGTGGTTACTTACCGTTAATGTGGACGGATTCCAAAAGCAGATGAGCTGCAACATTCTCTTTATGTGTTCAGGCTACTATAGCTACGATGAGCCGCATGATGCTGCGATCCCTGGCATCGAATCCTTCAAAGGGGTTTTAGTGCACCCTCAGTTTTGGCCAGAAAGTCTTGATTATCGTGGCAAGCGCGCGGTGGTTATTGGCAGTGGTGCCACCGCCGTCACCATCGTGCCGAGCATGGCCAAAGACGGTGCTAAGGTCACTATGCTGCAGCGCTCCCCTACATACATGGTAGCCATGCCGGATACAGATCCAATTGCCAACTTGTTGCGCTCGATTCTGCCGGACACCTGGGCATACGCCCTTACTCGTTTTAAGAATATTCGGCTGCAAGACTTTTTCTATAAACGTGCTCGAAAGGCTCCGGAAAAAGTTCGCGTGCAGC
>JAYYHB010000167.1:0-10452 GCA_036157095.1 Pseudomonadota bacterium | reverse complement strand
CTCAAGCCCATGGTGGGCTGGCGCAGCTCGCCCCGGACGAGGTCTGGAGTACACGCTCGATGTTTCGAATAACGCCGTTTAGGGACTAGAAAAAATCGCCTTGGCAACCGAGGTGCCCAGTCCCAGCCGAGATCACATTCAGTTCTCCAAGCCTTTGAAAGTTCATGGTAGATTTACCCGCCAAGAATCCCGGAGAGGCTCGAGCATGGCTGAAGCAGTTGAGTATAAGCAAATTGGCACCACGCCAGTACGACCAGATGGTTTTGATAAGGTAACCGGCCGCGCCCAGTTTGGTGCCGATGTGAATTTACCCAACATGATTCACGGCAAGGTGCTTCGCAGCCCCCATGCCCATGCGCGCATAAAGAGTATTGACGTCAGTGCGGCCCTCGCCATGCCCGGTGTCTATGCCGCCATTTCCGGCACGGATTTTCCAGGTGGTCGTTTAGACGGAGAAGCCGGCGGCGAGGGCGGCGGTACCATGGATGACGTTGCCATGAATGTGATGGCCCGCAACAAAGTCCTCTACCACGGTCATGCGGTAGCTGCGGTGGCGGCATCGACAGCGCGCCTTGCGGAGCAAGCCCTAGAGGCCATCGCGGTCGAATACGAGGTGCTGGATCCGATACTGGATGTGGTGGCTGCCATGGACCCTGCCGCTCCTTTAGTAAATGAAGAAAACTACACCGCGCTGCCCGAAAAACCTGAAGCTCCATCGAATATCGCCAACGTTGGTCGGCTTGAGAGAGGAAACTTAGAAGAGGGCTTTTTGGCAGCCGATGTCGTGGTTGAACGTGAGTTCACCTGTCCCATGGCCCATCAAGGCTATATCGAGCCCCATGCCTGTATTGCCAGCATCGACGAACGCGGTCGTGGCACCGTCTGGTGTTCTACCCAAGGTCACTTCGAACACCGCGCGGCGACATCGAAAATGCTCGGTAAAAATATGGCTGACCTGAAGTTCGTCGCCACGGAAATTGGAGGCGGTTTTGGCGGCAAAACGGTTGTCTATCTCGAGCCCCTAGCAACCTTGCTGTCAGAAAAGTCTGGTCGTCCGGTAAAAATGACCATGTCTCGGGAAGAAGTCTTTCGCGCAACGGGACCAAGCTCGGCCACGGTCGCCCGTGTCAAAGTGGGGCTGCGTAAGGATGGCACCATTACGGCGGCACAATCCTGGATAGCCTTTGAAGCCGGCGCCTTTGCCGGTGCTCCCTATATGCCCGGTGCTATGTCGATCTATGCGCCCTATGAAATTGAGAACTTCTTGGTTGAGACCTTTGACGTCTTGGTCAACAAACCCAAGGTTGCGGCCTATCGTGCTCCGGGTGCGCCCCAGGCCATGCACGCCTTTGAGTGTGCTCTTGATGAAGCCGCCCAACTACTCGACATGGACCCAATCGATTTACGCATGGTGAATGCTGCCGATGAAGGTACACAGTCTCCCTACGGGCCAAAGTTTCCGCCGATAGGCTTCAAGGCCTGCCTGCAGGCGGCGAAAAAACATCCGAACTACACCAAGCCAGTGCCCGAAGGCGCTGGCCGCGGTGTCGCCGCAGGTTTTTGGTTCAACGTCGGCATGCAGTCTAGTGCTGAGGTGAACATCAACGAAAACGGTTCTGTGATGATCATTGAGGGCAGTCCAGACATCGGCGGCTCCCGCGCATCTATGTGCCTGATGGCAGCCGAAACCTTGGGCGTTGACTATGACGATGTGCGGGCACAGGTCGGTGATACTGAAAGTACTGGGTTTTGTAACGTAACGGGCGGCAGCCGCACCACGTTCGCCACGGGTATGGCTGTGACCCAGGCCTGTGAGGCTGTTATCGCAGACTGCAAACGTCGCGCTGCCATGACCTGGGGGCTCGATGAAGACCAGGTGGAATGGGAAGACGGTCAAGCCATCCCTGGCCCCGGTGTGAACGCTGATGTGAAGCCATTGAGCCTAGCAGAACTAGCGCGTAAGGCTGGTAAAACCGGCGGACCAATCACCGCTCGCGCATCGCTAAATGCTCAAGGGGCCGGAGCAGCATTCTCCGTAAACTTTGGTGATCTGCGCGTAGACCGCGAAACCGGCAAGGTAGACGTGCTGAGCTATACCGCCATTCAAGACGCTGGCAAAGCCATTCACCCAGCCTACGTTGAAGGCCAGATGCAGGGCGGCGCAGCACAAGGCATTGGCTGGGCGCTTAACGAGGAATACATCTTCGATGATAAGGGCGTGCTCGAGAACGCGGGCTTCCTCGACTACCGCATTCCAGTGGCGTCGGATCTGCCGATGATCGATACAAAAATCGTCGAAGTACCTAACCCCAGTCACCCCTTCGGCGTGCGCGGTGTCGGTGAGACGCCCATTGTTGCGCCGCTAGGTGTATGCGCTAATGCAGTGTCCCGATCACTTGATATGCGGATTACCGATCTGCCCATGTCGCCTCCGCGGCTGCTGGAGGCGATTGAGGACTAAGGCAGGCCGGCTAACTTAAAGCGGATAATCCGCGGCTAAAACCCTGCTGTACAGCGGGGTTTTTTATGGGAAAAAGGACCACAGGTCATGGTTAGGGTCGTACTGTCCAGTTCAATGGCAGAACTCACGGGAGGGATGCGCGAGGTCGAGCTTGCGGTCGGCAACTATCGTGAACTGACCATAGCTCTTTGCGAGCAGTGGCCTCAAATGGCTGGATTGATAGAACGCTCTGCGGTTGCGATCGATGGTCAAATCTATCAGGACGCCTTTGTCGAGGCGCTGGCGTCTGGAAGCGAAGTATTTTTTATGCCGCGCATTGAGGGTGGCTAAGGGGAGAGATGTGAATATCAGTTTTGGTGCCGATTACGAGACTTTTCGCGATGAGGTGAAACGGTTTTTGGACGAAAACCTAACTGATGACTTGCGTGATGCTCAGCGGTTTTGCCCAGGTATCTTTTTGGATTACGAGCACAATATCGTCTGGCATCGCCTGCTGCACAAGCAGGGCTGGGTGGCTCCAGCTTGGCCTAAGGAGCATGGCGGCACGGGCTGGGATCTAATGCAGCGCTATATTTGGTCCATCGAAAAATCAAGCGCTGGTGCACCGGATACTGCGCCCATGGGTTTGGGGATGTGCGGACCAATGCTAATTGGCTGCGGAAGCCCGGAACAGCAGCGCGAATATCTACCCCGCATCCTGTCTGGCGAAGATTATTGGTGTCAGGGCTATTCCGAGCCCGGATCTGGTTCTGATTTGGCGAGCCTCAAGCTTAAGGCGACCTCAGACGGTGACCACTATCGCCTAAACGGCAGCAAAATTTGGACCTCCCATGCCCACTACGCTAACAAGATGTTCATCCTGGTGCGCACGGACGATTCCGGTAAACCCCAGGAAGGCATTACGTTTTTACTGCTGGATATGAATACCCCTGGTATTCGCGTTGAACCCATCCTGTTTGCCTCAGGTACCCACGAGGTCAATCAGGTGTTTTTTGATGATGCACGAGTACCCAAGGTGAATGTTGTCGGACAAGAAAACAAAGGCTGGCAGGTCGCCAAGTATCTGCTTGAGTTTGAGCGGGGTGGTTCAACCGGTGGTAACGCCGCGCGTAAGGTGAGCCTGCAGCGCCTGCGTAACTTAGCGCGCCTGATTCCTCAGGCCGATGGCGCCTTGTCCGATGATGCAGATTTTATGCGTAAATTGGACGAGACCGAAGTGCAGCTCGAGGCCATCCAATACACCGAATTTCGATTGATGGCGGCCCTATCAAAGGGCGACAGCCCCGGCCCAGAGTCTTCGGTCATCAAGGCGCTGTCTGCTGAGATCACTCAGCGTATTACCGAGCTAACCGTGGAGGCGATGGGCCAGTATGCAGCCGTGCACCAGCCGGAAGCTCGAACCGTCGGTAGCAATGTCGCCACAGTCGGGCCTGACGAGGGTGTGGTCGCGTTTTCTCGGTATTTCAATTTGCGCGCCAGCTCCATTGCCGGCGGCAGTAACGAGGTGCAGCGCAATATCATGGCGAAACTCGTGCTGGGACTGTGATCCCAAGCGCCACAATTCGGATCAATCGATGTGGTCTCCGCTACGCGCTAACGGCCTGCCAAATGGGCTTCGACAGGACCTGAGCCCGAAAGCTAGGTCTTGCGGCCAATCCCCGGTGCAATCTTCAAAGCCTGTTTCGTCGCCGGCCAAGAGTGCCCGCACAGCATTCTCATAGTTCGGCAGGTCGCCGCAGAGTGCCTGACAAAATCGATACGTCAGATTCTGGTGGTGCCGAATCAGGTAGTCGATCTGCTGTTTCGGATCGTGCCTGGCCTGATCAATCAGTTTGCGCAGTATTGCCGAAGGACTGATGCCTTGGGTCGACAGCGACTGCCAATGTCGGGGCAGCAAAGTGACCACTTAGTTGGTTGCCGAACCTATCTCGGCGGTAGCGAGTGGTGGGATCATGAAGTGTTCGGCCTGGCGCGCCAATAAATCTTCATGGCCACTCAGGTCTATGTCGACGGGGCGACAGGTGCTGTCTTGCAGGATCAGCGCGTCGCGCTGGGTATTGGTCCAGATAGCTCCGGGCGGCAAGGGCCGCCTCTACCAAGGAGCCTTGGGCTAAGCAGTGGGCTACGCTGAGTGCAGAAAATGTATCCGCTCTCGTGTTCTCAATCACCATGTCGGTCTCCAAATTCCAATTCAAGTTCGGCTCTGCGCGCCGCCATTTTTTCCTGCTGCTCAGGGTCTGCCCACACCCGATAGTTGCCCTGCGCGTAGGCTTGGCCATTGTCGTAGTAGGCCAGGGCATTCAAACGATTAGCGATAAGGTTATTACGGGTGGCCTTCACCTTGCCTGGCGCTCCGGCGACGATAGAGTTAGCCGGTATTACGGTGTCCTCGGTAACAATGGTATGTCCAGCGATAATGCAATTGTCGCCAATGACCACCCGGTCCATGATGGTGGCATTAATGCCAATCAGGCAATTGTCTCCAATCGTGGCACCGTGAATGGTGCAATGATGAGTAATCGAGCAGTACGCGCCTATCTTGGTAGGCACGTTGGCGATGTGGATCATCGTGAAGTCCTGAATATTGCTGTACTCGCCAATCTCGATATGGTCGGACTCTGCCCGCATGACAACCTTGGGCCAAATGGACACACCTTTCGCGAGGCGAATATCACCGTATAGCTCGGCGCTGGGTGCCTGGTAAATGGCCTTATTCATCGCAAACTTCCGGGCAGAAGCATAGGACCTTGCTCAACCGCTGCATGTGTTTTCTCCTTCTATGCTTCAGGCTCTTTAGCGCCAGAAATTTGCTGTGCGGCTGCACCTTGGTCGCGTCGCTTTTCTCCGCGTCGCTGGTTCATAACGAATGCTAACAGTGGTAGGTAGATCGCAAACGTGAACCAATATGGTAAATCCGGCGACAGTTGGTAGAAAAATCCGCCCAACAGTGGTCCAAGGGTAAAGCCCAGCGGCCCGCATGATCCAGCGATTCCGGCCACGGCACCTTGCTCATGCGGTTCAACGGCAAGGGATGCTCCTGCCATAAAGGCTGGCCCCGCTAGGCCCATACCGGCCCCCTGAAGCACCATGGCGGTGATCATCAGTGCCTTGGTATCGGCAAGGGCGAGGCAAGCAAAAGCCACGGCGAGTATGGGTAAGGCGACGCGCAGCCACTGAAATGGGGTCAAGTTAATACGCTGCATCAGACCGATTTGACTCATCAGTGATGCTGCTGCCGAACAGCCCATGGAGAGACCAAAAGTTTGGGCGGTCTCAACTGCAGAGAGATTCAGGATATCTTGAAAACGAAACGCCAGGGTTTGCTGTACCAGAGCCATGCCCATGAACATCAGGGCGCCGACGATAATATAGGGCAGAATTCTCGGGTCAAAATAGCTGAGCTTATTGCCTGACGGCCCTTGCGACGGGCCTCCTCTCGGCGCGACCTTGGGGATGTCCGGCAATAAAAAAATGACAAAGAGCGCTGTCGTGATGGCTACGGCTGAAGCGACCCAAAGTGGGGTAAGCAAGGTAATGCCGGCCAACAAGCCACCGAGCGCTGGGCCAAGAATGCTGCCGAAGTTATTAGCAGCCCCGACAGCACCCATGCCCTTGGTGCGAGTGGCTACCGTTGTAATGTCGGCCATGTAGGCGCTGCTGGCAGGCATGATTGCAGACATAACGCTTGCGTGCATAACCCTCGTCAGCATCAGCAACAGGTAGCCGGTTATGGGTATCAGTGCTCCGACAAGGGTCAGATGGAAAACCGAAGCAAACAGGAAATTGCCGCAGGCGTAGCCGAACAGCCCGGTAGCCATCACGCGTTTGCGACCCCAGCGGTCGCTGAGTCGGCCCCAATGGGGGCTGGCGAGAAAAACTACCAGCGATGAAGCCGCAATAATTGAGCTGATTTGCAGCTCGCTCATGCCGACCTCGCGCCCTAGCGGGCCCAATATGGCAAAGAGGACCGTGAACCCAAACCCGACGGATACCAGGGCAATCAGGAGGATAATGCGCGCATAGCGAAACTCCACTGGACTTAGCGCAGCAGTTTGATTGGCGGAGTAGTTCTTCGGGTTCTCTGGCACGGGGGCATTGTCGTCGAGCTGGGGGCCGCGGATGGTAGCTGAAATGGCGGATCAAACGTAGCGCAGGTACACCGATGCTAAGGTGCCGTGGGCGACAGCATCCTAAGATTGCGTGACAATGGGTGACCAAGGTGCACGGCAGTGTGCCCTGGAAGGTGCTTATGTAGCGTAGCCTTACTACTCAGAGATTTCACAGCCATGAACGATACGGATTCGCCCACGAAAAGGTCGAAGTCAGCACAGCAGACCCGGGCTAGAGAGAGGGTAAGCGCCCAACGCAAAAGTATGCCTCGTATGTTTCGTACGATACTGCTGGGCACGGTCGCCATGGTGGCCGGCATTATTTGGCTGGGAGATCAGTATGGTGTAGAAAGGCAAGAGACCATTGAACTGATGCTGGCCAGCGCTGGATTCGTGCTTGCATTGACCGCAGCAGGGGTGCTCGGGGCTGCGCTCATCCGCCTGGTGCGACACGTATTTAATCGCCGAAGTTAGGCAAGTTCCGCGATCGACTGAAGTGCTCGAGGTTAGCTCTCTGGCCTCTATCTCAGATCTATCAAAACGTCGATCCAAAGCGATGCCAGCGCGGTGCGTAGAATGACTCAGGGTCTAATGAGAATAGAACGCCCTTTGCCCGACCAACTATTTCATCGGCGTGAACAAAACCAAATGCCCGATAGTCAGCGCTATCGTCGCGATTGTCGCCAAGCACGAGATAGTGGTTGCTCGGCACAACCACTGGTTCGAAACTGCCATGGCTCTTTTTTGGCGAAATTTTATATCGCAAAATCTCTCGTTCCTGTCCGGAGATTTGTTCTTTCAATGACCGGGTGTGGGGAAACTGCAGGGTCAAAATCGGGTCGCGTTCGGTATCAGGTAGCAGGCTGTATAGTGCTGCTTCACCGTTGACGAGGAGTTCGCTGTTAAGCCAGCTTACCGTGTCGCCAGGTAGGCCGATAATGCGTTTCACGGTAAGGATCCCGGTTTTGGGGGCGTGAAAAACGACGATCTCCGAGCGCAAAGGGCGTCCCCAACGCAAAATAGGGGCTGCGCTATAGGGCAGGCGCAATCCAAAGGCAGTCTTGTCGACAAAGATTCGATCGCCGGGAACGATACTCGGCACCATGGAGCGGGTCGGTACGTGGTTCCAATCGACAATCGTGGCCCGGACAAAAATCAGCAGAGCGATAAAGAGAAATAGCCCTCGCCACTCTTGCCACACCTGGCCTAGATATTCACTCCATCGAGACATCTGTTGGACGGAGCTATTCGAATCAGTCACGGCAAGTTTCGGTGAAAATCAGCCGTTAGCTTTTTCCATGGCAGCAAGCTGCTCAGCGGTCGCCTCGGTCTGGTGATTGTTTTTCCATTCCTCGTAGGTCATTCCATAGACACGCTGTCTCGCTTGATCGAGGTCCAACGAGAGGCCTTGTTCATCGGCGCTCGCCTTGTACCACTTCGATAAGCAGTTGCGACAGAACCCGGCCAGAATCATTAGATCGATGTTCTGCACATCCTTGCGATCGTCTAGATGAGCGATCAATCTGCGAAAAGTAGCCGCTTCCAGTGCGGTTCGTTGCTGGGTTGTCAAACTTTGCTCACTCATTGTGGTTCTCCTCAAATCTTCTCTCAAATAACGGTAGGTTATTCCAACGGTAGAACGTCGCCTACGCGATATGTCGGGTGAAAATCCATTCATCGCGACTCGATAGTTCCTCGTTGAAGGCATAGCCCTCCACGTCAAAAGCCTTGAGGTCATCGGCTCTCTCTGCGCGTTGGTCTATCATATAACGCGCCATCAGCCCCCGGGCTTTTTTCGCCGAAAAAGAGACGAAACGATAAGCATCACGTCGCCACTCTTTGAAATTGATTGTCACGATGCGCCCGTCAATATTCTGCGCTTGGACAACCTTGTAGTACTCGTTGGAGGCCAGATTGATCAGAACCTTACTGCGCTGCTCGGCCAATGCCTCGTTAAGCGCTTGGGTTACCTTGCCTCCCCAAAATTCATACAGATCTTTTCCTGCGGTATTTCCTAGCGCCGTGCCCATCTCCAGTCTGTAGGGATGAATACGGTCCAGGGGGCGAAGTAGGCCATACAAACCTGACAGAACTCGAAGCCGTTTTTGCGCCCAGGTGAAATCTCGTTTACTCAGCGTTTGGGCATCGAGGCCCAGATAGACATCACCCTTGAAAGCCAAAAGCGACGCCCGGGCACCAGAGGCGTCATCGAATTTTGCTGACCAGTGGGCATAGCGGTTATGGTTGAGTACGGCGAGCTTGTCGCTGATGCCCATGAGGCTGCCAATATCTGAAGGCTCGAGTTGACGCAGAGTTTTGATCAGCGCCGTAGACTCCTTTGTGAATTCAGGTGCCGAGTGTTGATCTGTTGTGAGTGGGCTGTCGAAATCCAGTGTTTTTGCGGGAGATAAAATAGCCAACATTTCTATAACCTGTGTGTTCTTGTCGCGACCATATTCTAACCCATGGATTTGTGCGTGACAGTCAGCAACCTGAAGTTGTCAAAGGCCCAGACTGCTTTGTCTGTCCTCGTTGGATCGATAGACTGGGCGACTAATCGTTTTATTTGCGAACAAACTCGGTCGGCCACGGTGATGTGGTATGACTGCCAAAACGGGAAAGCCACAGCGTGAAAATGTTAGGTCGAACGCATCCGGGCCTTCAGCGTATGCGGAATGAAGATGCTCTTCGCTTCGATGCAGAAATTGGGCTAGCCGTGCTGGCAGACGGAATGGGCGGCCTGATGGAAGGCAGCCAAGCCAGCAAGGTCGCCGTGGAACGAATCTATGACCATCTCGAGCAATCAACCGCAGCGGTTGCCGATGATCTTCACGCTGCTATCGAGTCGGCGCACCAAGCCATTTTGCAGATCAGCGCTGCGAAGGAGATGGCCTCAAAAATGGGCAGTACCGTGGTGATCTGGCAGCAGACCGGTGACACTTGGCGCGCGGCTTGGGTTGGAGATTCTCGGCTATATCTCCGGCAGGATGGGCGACTGCAGCAAATGAGCAAGGACCATAGTCTTGCCCAACGCATGCTCGACAGCGGAGAAGCTGAGCCCGGCGTCGATATTGAAGCCCATTACGGTCATGTGCTTACTCAGGGTCTTGGATTGCGCCAGGCTCTCGATCCCGGCTTCTGTAGCGGTGAATGCAAACGCTTAGACCAGCGTTTTTTGTTATGCAGCGATGGCCTGAGCGATATGTTAGCCCAGGATAAGATCTCGGCTGCTCTAGCGCTCCCTGACCTAGAGGACGTAGCTGATCATCTGGTCGCTCGCGCACTGGATATGGGCGGTCGAGATAACATTAGCCTAATTTTGATCGAGCCCTGACAGGGTTCTATACTCTCACCCGCTAAACGGCAACGCTCGGGTGAAGATAGGTAAAATTTTGAATAGACGCGAACGCATAGAAGAAACGCTGGCGCAGCACCTAGATCTGCTGCACTTAGATGTCCAGGATGAAAGCCACGGCCACAACGTACCCGAAGGCACCGAAAGTCATTTTAAAGTCGTGGCCGTCAGTGAAGCGTTTGTTGGCAAACGGCGTATCCAGCGCCATCGGGTGATCAATGAGTTAATGGCCGAAGAATTCGAACAAGGCATGCATGCCCTTGCGATTCATGTCTATACCGAGGACGAGTGGCGTCAGCGATTCAAACAGGCTCCTATGTCACCACCTTGTGCTGGCGGCGAAAAGTCCAGTGGTTCGGCGAGCATCTGATGCGTCGGGTTCTAGCCTTTTATCAATTTCTTACTTTGGAAGATCCCCGGGCAGAGTGTGACAAGCTGCAAACTCTGGGGGATGAACTGGCACTGCGCGGTACGATTTTGGTAGCGGACGAAGGCGTCAACGGTACCGTGGTTGGTGATGTTGAGGC
>JAYYHB010000166.1:0-2794 GCA_036157095.1 Pseudomonadota bacterium | reverse complement strand
AAGGTGGTAGCGAACCAGCCAACAAACCAAGGCGGTATCTGACTCGTTGAGGCCATGTCGCTCACAAAATAATTTTGCGTCTTCCGCGCCCAGCTCAGAGTGGTCGCCGCCGCGGCCTTTACCGATGTCATGAAACAGACCAGCAATGTATAGAAGCTCACCCTTCGGGATACTCTTTACGCAGCGATGAGCAATGGGAAAGGTTTTCAGGGCATGTTCATAGCGGAAACGGCGCATGTTGCGAATCACCGTCATGGTATGCGCATCGACGGTGTAAATATGGAACAGGTCATGCTGCATCTGCCCAACGATATCACCGAAGGCCGGTAGGTAGCGGCCTAGTACTCCGTAGCGACGCATTAGGGTTAGCTGGGTAACGACTGTATAGGGAGATTTGAGGATGCTGAGAAACAGTCGGCAATTCTCAGGGTCGCAGCGAAAGTCGTCGTCGATAAGGTGTACGGCCTCCCGCAACGCCCGAATCGTCCGAACCCGCACGCGTATATTTTCTTCGCGCTGGGCCATCAAAAAGAACATTTCCAGCATCGCTGAAGGGTTGCGCAGAAATACGTCCGGCTCGGTAATGTCGATGCGACGATTGATGAGACGAAATCGGTCATTAAGCCGCTCGAGACTCGGTTTCTTCCTCGCGGTCACATCCTCCTGAAAATGCTGCAGAACAATATCGTTCACATCCGAAAGAGCCATGACATGGCGATAGTAGTGCTGCATGAACAGTTCTACCGCTGATTTACTTTCGGTATCCATGAAACCAAGTCGATGGGACAGTTCGCGCTGCCGGGCAAAGTGCAGTTGATCTTCTTTTCGGCCTGCCAGAGAGTGGAGGCCATAACGCACCCACCACAAAAAACGACGTCCGTCTTTGAGCCAACGTGCTTCTGTACTGGAAAGAACGTTTAGCGTGACCAGCTGATCAACATTCGTGGTGCCATAGCGACGACTGCATACCCACAGGGTGGTTTGAATGTCTCGCAAGCCTCCCGGAGAGGTTTTTATATTTGGCTCTAGCTTGTAGTCGACATGATCGTAATGACGATGGCGAGCGACCTGTTCGTCACGCTTGGCGACAAAAAAATCCTCAACGGGCCATACCCTTGGATGAGCGAGGGCTTTCTCCAGCGGAGCAACAAGAGCTTTATCACCGCACAGAAAACGTCTTTCGAACAGTGCAGTGGCGATGGTGATATCAGACCGGCATTCTCGAACACAGGTTTCGACGTCTCGAACGCTATGTCCGACCTCGACGTTGAGATCAAATACGTCGCGAAGAAAAGCCTCAACAGCCTCGCGATGCGGATTAGACTTTTGCGTGAGTACAAGAATGTCGATGTCTGATCCAGGGTGTAGCTCCGCACGTCCATAACCCCCGACAGCAAACAAGGCACAGCCTTCGCTGTTCGCGAAGTGTTGCTGCCACAAGTCGGCAATAATACTGTCAAACGCTCGGGCGAGCGCTGCAACGAGGGCCTCGATGGGCTCATTGTTCCAGTATCGGTCTTCCAGGTCGGCAATCGCTTGGGCTAATCGTTCGCGCCGCTGCAGAATTGCAGTCCGGAGGCTCATTAGGTCAATGACCTTGGCGCATCTAGCGGTTGAAAGGGAGGCGTGAGGCAGTGTTGCTCACGGCAGAGACTAACCAAAACTTTCTCCTTCCCGCAAGGTAAAAATCTCATAGCCATCAGCAGTCACCATCAGCGTATGCTCCCACTGGGCCGAGAGCTTGTGATCCTTAGTCACCGCAGTCCATTGGTCTGGTAGGATTTTAATGTGGCGCTTTCCAGCATTGATCATGGGTTCGATGGTAAAGGACATGCCTTCGTCCAGCACAACACCTGTACCTGGTCGACCATAGTGAAGAACCTGCGGTTCGTCGTGAAATACTTTCGCAATACCGTGGCCACAAAACTCTCTAACCACGCTGAAGTGGTTGCTCTCTGCGTGACGCTGAATGGCATAGCCTATATCTCCCAGCCTGGCGCCGGGTTTAACCTGTTCAATGCCCCTGTACATGCATTCTTGAGTAATTTTGCTGAGTCGTTTCGCCATCACTGAAGGTTCTCCGGCGAAGAACATTTTGCTGGTGTCCCCATGGTAGCCGTCCTTGATGACGGTGATGTCGATATTAATGGCATCTCCATTCTTAAGCTTCTTAGACGGGCTCGGTATGCCGTGGCAAACAACATGATTGACGCTGGTGCAAATGGACTTAGGGAAGGGTATTTGTCCACCTCCACCGCCGTAATTGAGCGGGGCAGGGATGCAGCCTAGGTCTTCAACGATAAATTGATGACAAAGTTGATCGAGTTCCTCGGTGGTTACACCGGGCTGGACATAATCGCCAATCATTTCTAGCACCGAGGCGGCAGCACGGCCAGCAGCACGCATGCCTATTAGATCTGTTTCGTTCTCAATCCGCGCTGTCATGGCAAATTCCGTTTAATTCAGAAAGTTGTTTGTGGTATAAATCGCGCCGCGCGCGAGGAGGTTGCCGCCTGGCTCGGCGAAACAAAAGCGTTCCATCCGTCCGCTGCCAAAGCCAATGACGTTTCGGGCCAAGGCCTAATGCGTAAAACGCGGCAGTATAGACAACTTGGGACCGATAAAAAATTGCCTGCTTCGACACAGGCTCTCGGGTGCCGATCGTCACCAATGCTGGTGGTCTCGGTCAGAGCCTGGGAAGCAAGGCAAATGATTAACCCGGAGAAAATAAAATGACAGTAAGTATGCGAGACATGCTGGCCGCCGGCGTGCACTTTGGTCACCAGACCCGATT
>JAYYHB010000165.1:0-4113 GCA_036157095.1 Pseudomonadota bacterium | reverse complement strand
GCACCCTCCCAATAGGGTGGGCGGCGTATGTAGGTGCTCTGGGGCCGCCAGTCATACAGTGGACTGATGTCATCAGTCACATCCTTAACGTTCAAAAACATCGGGTCGTAGACCGCGGTAAATTGCTCTGGCTTGACGCTTTGTTCGACAATAGCATCTATTTCGGCATCGCTGGGCCAAATATCGATCAGTCGGACTGGATTACCTTGCATATCGGTACCGAGGACGTCCTTTTCAATATCGAATCGAATGGTGCCGGCAATCGCATAGGCCACTACAAGAGGTGGTGAAGCAAGAAATGCCTGCTTAGCGTATGGGTGTATGCGGCCATCAAAATTACGATTACCGGATAGCACAGCAGTGGCGTAAAGGTCGCGGTCGATGACCTCCTGCTGAATTTTAGGATCCAGTGCACCGCTCATTCCATTACAGGTAGTGCAGGCGAAGGCCACAATACCGAAACCAAGTTGCTCCAGCTCTGGCAGCAATTTCGCATCTTGAAGATACAGCTGCACGGCTTTAGAGCCCGGTGCTAGCGAACTCTTTACCCAAGGCTTACGGGATAAACCCTTAGCGATAGCTTTGCGCGCTAGCAGTCCTGCTGCAATAACATTGCGGGGGTTGCTAGTATTCGTACAGCTGGTGATTGCTGCAATTATGATCGCGCCGTCGGGCATTGTGCCTGCCTCAGATTCTACTAGCCCGCTTATGCCCTGAGCGGCCAACTCTCGAGTTGAAACCCGACGGTGTGGATTTGATGGGCCGGCGATATTGCGTCCAACACTCGATAAATCAAATCGCAGTAAACGTTCATATTGGGCCTCACGCATATCCTCTGCCCACAGCCCTGTTTGCCTAGCGTAGGTTTCGACCAGGGCGACCTGCTCATCGCTGCGGCCAGTAAGCCGAAGATAGTCGATGGTCTTGTCGTCGATGTAGAACATCGCCGCACTTGCCCCAAATTCTGGAGTCATATTGGAGATGGTGGCTCGATCCGCGAGCGTAAGTGCGTCAGCACCCTCGCCAAAAAATTCCAGATAGCTTGAAACAACGCGTTCTTTACGGAGGAATTCTGTTATCGCCAAAACGATATCCGTAGCCGTTATTCCCTCTTGGCGGACACCCACTAACTCAACGCCGATAATATCTGGCAACCGCATGTAGGAGGCGCGTCCTAACATGACGCTTTCGGCTTCCAGGCCACCGACACCGATTGCGATCACGCCTAGCGCATCTACGTGGGGTGTATGACTGTCTGTGCCAACCAATGTGTCAGGGAAGGCGACACCGTTCCGAGCATGAATGACCGGCGACATACGTTCCAAATTAATCTGATGCATGATGCCATTGCCCGGTGGGATGACGTCGACGTTTTCGAATGCGTTCTTGGTCCAATCAATAAAGTGAAATCGATCGTCGTTGCGGCGATCTTCAATGGCGCGGTTCTTCGCAAAGGCATCTTTTTCATAACCCGCGTGCTCAACCGCCAGCGAATGATCAACGATCAGCTGAGTAGGCACAACCGGATTGACTTTTGAAGGGTCTCCGCCTTTTTCCGCGACGGCATCCCGCAGTCCAGCAAGGTCTACCAGGGCCGTTTGCCCCAAAATGTCATGACACACCACCCGTGCCGGGTACCAAGGAAAGTCTAAATCTCGCTTTCGTTGGATAATTTGCGTCAGTGCATCGTGCAGCGCGGCTGGTTCGCATCGTCTAACCAGGTTTTCCGCCAGCACCTTCGCGGTGTAGGGGAGCCTGGCGTAGGCGCCTGGCTCGAGTGCCTCGATGGCCTCTTCAGTATCAAAAAAGTCCAGGCCGGTGCTCTTCAGTGGCTTTCGATGTTGTTGGTTCATGGCAAGTTATTCAGTCAATTGTGTTGGCCGTTAAGCAGTGGGGCATTCTGGCGATAAAGGCTCCGAACCTCAAAGTATTCGTGATAAGCGCAATCACCTATTCGCGGAATACCATCGCAATATGCTCGATGCCCGCCTCGCGAAATATGTCACCGACGCGGTGAAAGCCGAATTGGGCGTAGAACGACTCAGCATGACACTGGGCGTGCAGGAAAATTCTTGAGAAGTTCTGACGCTTTGCTTCCGCAATGGCAGCGTCCAGTAGAATGCTGCCAATGCCTTGCCCGCGCCGCTCCATTCGAACGGCCATACGTCCAATCTGTCCAGTGGGCATAATGCGAGCACAGCCTACTGTATCGTGTGTTTCAGTGGTTGCCAGAAGGTGCGTGCTGTCAATGTCGAAAGCATCCATCTCTTCGGCCTCTGACACTCCCTGTTCGTCTACGAAAACTTCTCGTCTTATCGCCTGCAATGCGGTGCGATCGGACGCGTTTAACCAATTCGCCGACTGTATGTTGATCAATGCTCGGATCGCCTAGCTAGTTCGGGAGCACATCCGATGTATTTGGCGGGGGTTAACTCGTTAAGCTCCTGCATGGCTTCGGCGGGCAGCTCAAGCTCTTGCAGTATTTCATGATACACCTGAGCGGATAGACGACGCCCCCGGGTCACGGCTTTGAGACGTTCATAGGGCTCTGGCATTGAGAACTTACGCATGACCGTTTGCACGGCTTCTGCCAGCACCTCCCAGCTATTGTCGAGATCGGCGGCAATGGCATCTGGATTTACATCTAGCCGAGAGAGCCCTTTAACCGTCGCCTGATACGCAATACTGCAGTGGGCAAAAGCGGTGCCCAAGTTTCGCAGAACCGTGGAATCGGACAAATCTCGTTGCCAACGAGATACCACCAGCTTGCTGGCCATGTGATCGAGGAGTGCATTAGCGATGCCTATGTTTCCCTCGGAGTTCTCAAAATCTATTGGATTGATTTTGTGAGGCATGGTCGAAGAGCCGGTTTCGCATTCCACCTTGCGCTGTTTGAAATACTCAATGGAGATGTAGCTCCAAACGTCGCGGTCGAAATCAAGCAGCACTTGATTGAAGCGCATCTGTGCGTGGCAAAGTTCTGCGATGTAGTCGTGGGGTTCGAATTGTGTAGTCCATGGGTTATTCGTCAAGCCCAAGCCTTCGATAAATCGCCGAGACAAGTCTGGCCAATCCAGATTCGGGTATGCGACCAAATGGGCGTTGAAATTGCCAACGGCTCCGTTGAACTTGCCCAAAATGGTTGTCTTGCGGAACTGCTCGTATTGTCGCTCTAGCCGTGCCGCTACGTTTTTGATCTCTTTACCAAGGGTCGTTGGTGACGCGGTTTGACCATGTGTCCGAGAGAGCATGGGTAAATCAGCATTATCGGTCGCGAGCTGTTCTAGGGTGGTGATCAATGTCTGCATTGTTGGCAGGATCGCTTCTCGCGCGTTTTTGATCATTAGACCATAGGCCGTGTTATTGATGTCCTCGGATGTACAGCCAAAGTGAATCCACTCATTGACTGCCTGCAGGGTCTGACGCTCCGCAAAGGCCTCCTTTAGAAAATACTCAATGGCTTTCACGTCGTGATTGGTTGTGGCTTCGAGGGCTTTGATCCGAGCTGCATCCTCACTATCAAACTCATCGGCAATCGCTTGCACAAATGCTTCGTCCCCAGAAGACAAGGGCTGAAATTCTTTTATATCCTGGCATCGGCTGAGAAATAGTACCCAGGCGCATTCGACCTCGACGCGATATCGCATAAGGCCGAATTCGCTTACGATAGGCACGAGATCACGCACCTTTGATCGATAGCGTCCGTCGGCGGCGCCAATGGCGAAAACGGGATCAGCATCAGTCATATATAGCTCTCACATTTTTGGTCATTTACGTGGGGGTGCCAGTGGTTTGTATGGTCGCTCCACCCAATAGCCGATCGTCGTCATAAAAAGCGACATGTTGTCCCGGCGTAATGGCCCGCTGAGGTGCATCAAAACGCACCAAGAGTTTGCCGTCTGCGGCTTGGCTAACGAGGCAACCTTGGTCATCTTGGCGGTAGCGTATCTTTGCGCAGCATCGCAATGGCAGCTGTGGGGAGTTAAGCCAATTGACACTGCCTGCTCTGAGCCATGTACCCTGCAAATGCGCCACATCTTGCGTAACGGCAAGGGTGTTGGTTCCGTGGTTCTTACCCATGACGTACCACGGTTTTTCCGGTCGACCAGAAAA
>JAYYHB010000164.1:0-6259 GCA_036157095.1 Pseudomonadota bacterium | reverse complement strand
TGTCCAGCGTTCGCAAATCTGAGCGAAACCAAACGAGATGAGAGGACATATCTGCTTCCGAGGTGACTTGAGGCGCAGGCTGGTTTCAAGGCCTCAGAATTCTTCCTTATGCTGAATTCATTGACTGTATGCAGGCTGAATTCAAAGAGCGATCGGCAAACTCGGCAGGGCTGCAGTGACGCTGTGGTATTAATATAGCTCTTAAGTTGTCGTATTTATGTCAAATAAAGCGCTGATCAAGCCATACTTCGACCAGATGAGTCGGATGCGCCCTAAGACTGCTCACTCAGCCGACGCTTTTCTTAGGCAGTAACCTTGGCCTTGACGCGTTTGAAGTAACGGCTCTTCGAACGGACGGTCGATAATGCGACGAAGGTTATAGATATGGCTGCGCAAGGTATCGCTATCCGGCGGCTCGTCACCCCACAGCTCTCGCTCGAGTGCTGCCCGAGTAACCACCTTGGGCGACTCTCGAATCAGCACATGCAAAATATTAAAGAGGGTCCTCGAGAGCGTAAGCGGCTGTTCATCTCGCACGACTTCCATGGTGTCGAGATTCAAGGTCAGCCCGCCCACATGATATTCTTTCTCAAGATGCTGACTACGTCGTATGACTGCTTCGAGTCTCGCCTCAAGCTCAGGCATGTCAAACGGTTTGATCAGGTAGTCGTCGGCGCCAGATTCGAAGCCCTTGAGCTTATCGGTCAGTTGGTCTCGAGCGGTCAGCATAATGATGGGTGTTGTTACGTTAGCGTCGTCGCGAAGACGTTTACACACCGTTAGACCGTCTACGCCGGGTAACATCACATCTAGTACGATAGCCTCGTAGATGTTAGTCACGCCCAAGTGCATGGCAGTTAGGCCATCTGTGGCGTAGTCCACGATATACCCGCTGGCTTCTAAATAGGCGCCTACGGTTTCAGCCAATTCTTGATGATCCTCAACGAGGAGTATGGATTTGTTTGGTGTTTTCATTATCCGTGCCCCCTTACGGTGATTCCCGCTACCACCAACATTGGCACAAACTTTTATTGGACGCTAGATTTCTGAGAATACCTCTTCTTACCACAAGGCTGACAAGATCAGGAAAATGATGAAGCTTAGCCATCGGGCGGGCGGATATACATATTACCGGGGAAATTCCCTTTCGGGCCGATCAATGAATCACGATTCAAGCTGGAAACTATGCCTCGAGTGGTTGCTTGACTACTTGCTTCGCTGCATTGACCTCCATTCTCTCGATAAGCTAAGGCAGCGGCCAGCATCGGCTCAGTGATTTCGCCCAGTGGTGAAAAGTCGTCAATCGCCTGGCAGCCAGGCAGGGTCACGCCGACCGTAGATTCGTTGCTATTTGCTGGCGAAAAACCATCTGGATAGTCGCCAAAGCCGGCTGCGTTAACTGAACGAAATTGAGTCGTGAAGTAGGTGGTGCCGCAGTTGTCTTGAGGATAAAAACCATACGGCTTACCGCAGGTGGTGGAGCCAAACTGAATGACCTCGATATCCACGCCTCGCAAGCCGTTAATGATCGCCTCGGAGGCAGAGCAGGTGCTGTTGGTAGTGAGCACGAAAACACGCTGTCCAGATAGTTCTAGAGTAGGTAAGGCTGCACCCGCCGGTGATGCATTTTCCGTAGTTGTAGTCAGAAAGGGATCAGGACTCACCGCCCCGCCCGTCACTGGGTTAACCCCAGGGTTTTTTTTGTTGAATTCCAGTGAGCTAAAGGTTCTGCCACTAACACCTGCGCCAGCAATCATGTATGAGATTTGATTGGCCAAGTATAAATAGCCACCGCGGTTGTAGCGAAGGTCAAGGATTAAGTCGGTAACGTTTGAGTCGCGCATTTCAGTTATCGCGTCTACCAGTTGTTGCTCTGCCGTCAGAATGTGGTCGGTGAACAGTAAGTAGCCCACCGGGCCCGAGTCGGTATCTAAGATTCGCGTCTCAGGTACTGCGTCTGTATTAATTTGCGCGGATTCCATGGTGAGCGTCCTTCTTTCTGAGGTTGCCGGGTCTAGCACCTCGAAACTATGCTCTTCATCGACACGGTCGGGCCATAAGCCAGCGTTCAGAGTATCGGTGTCGCTGCCATTGACCAAGTCGACCCCGTCTACTGTCACGATTCGGTCCCCTCGTTGCAAACCCGCATCCGCGGCTGGTGAGTTCTTGTTAACCAGAACAATCACTAATTCTCTCGGCGGCGAGCTGCTGATCAGTTGATAGGTCGCACCGTATCCGAAAGTAATACCCTGCTGACTTTCAGCTACATACTCGGCAGTGTTGCGAGTGAAATGAAAGCGGTCTTTGGGATTGCCGGACGGAGTTGTCTCCTCGGTCTTGAGCAAATCAAAGTACTCGAGTACGCCCTCAGAACTTGTTGCGTAAATACTTGGATCCCTGTCTTGAATCTCGTCGTACCACAAATAGGTTTCATTCGACCACGACCTTAGCCAGTAGCCTTCATCTTCAAAGCTGCCCTGCATGTCAGGAAAACTATCACTTGCGGTGTTTGTGCGTGGTGCGCCGCAAGAGTCTTTGTATACGCTGGATGCTAGAAAGTTGCCTGCCACAAAGGTCGAACTGCTTGAACTGCTTGAACTGCTTGAACTGCTTGTCGGCGTTGTCGCTGCACTTTGATTCACTGCTGGCGAAGTTGAAGAGCCGCCACCGCCACCGCAGGCAGCTAGAACTAGGGTCGTGATCATAAAACTTAGACCAGATGTTCGGTTGCAGCAGCGATTTGACGAATTCATAAGACAACTTCTCAAGCGTGATACGAGAGTATTTTGTAGTCCACTTTGGTTGCGCTTTCAATTATTTGAGGATGGCTCAACGGTGAACCCGCGGCTTCGCTCTCCTATGCATTTCCGTCAATAGCGTTCACCTCGACGGTCAAATTCGGTCACAATGTGGCGATGGTTGAAACGCTCACATTCGAGAACTTTGAGGTGACAGTTATTCGGTCACCGCGGCGAAAAACCGCGGCCATCAAAGTCGATTTAGAAGGCGTTTCGGTGCGTATTCCAGCGGACCTGCCGTTGGCGCGAATTGAAAAGTTATTGTCGGAAAAGACTGCCTGGATAGAGCGCAAGCTGGCTGAGGCCGAGCGCAAACAACAAGGTATTGCGGAGCAAGCTGCGCAAAGTTCAAAACTTGCGCATGGTTCGCGCATCTTGGTGCAAGGACGACACCTGCCGCTTCGGCTCAGCGAGTCTGACCAGATGAGGGTGGTGCAAACCTCGGATCGTCTGGAGGTATACGCAGACGCGGATGTGCTTGGGGACACAGAGCAGTTGCGCGCCTTAGTGGAGCAGTGGCTTTACCGGCGCGCGGTTGAAGAACTTAACTTTTGCGTCAATGTGTATAAGCAGCGGGTAGGTGCGACACCCAGCAGAATTCAAATCAAGGACTATCGAGCACGCTGGGGTAGCTGTAAGCCCGATGGCAGTATTCAGCTGAACTGGCGGCTCATTCACGCTCCTATGCATATTATGGACTACGTGGTAGTGCATGAACTCTGTCACCTGCTAGAGATGAATCACAGCAAGCACTTCTGGTCAGAGGTTGAGCGCGTAGAGCCTCAGTACAAAATGAAGAGGCAGTGGCTGAAGGACAACGGCTGGCAGTTGAGCTTTTAACGTGAAGGTAACCGCGATCAGCAAAGGCAGCTACCGTCGCAGAAAATCGATTTAAGTTATGGAAGAACACAAAAAGGATGAACCCGTGAGTAATCTGCCCACTGTCAATGTTGTGACCAATGCCGAACGCGAAAAAGCCCTGCTCACTATCGTCGCCGCATTTGCTGCGGACCCTGTAGTGCGATGGATCGTTCCCCAGGCAGATATTTATTTAAACCATGGCGTGCGGTTTTTTGATATTTTTGGAGGAGCGGCTTTCGCCGCAGGCGCTGCCTATGAAGCCGCGGGCTTCGCCGGCGCAGCGCTGTGGGTGCCGCCGAATAAAGAAGATGAGTCCGCCGACGAGGCCTTCCGGCAGATCCTGAAGGAAATTGCGAAGCCCGAGCGAGTTGACGAAGTCTCCAGCGTGCTGGATGAGATGCAGAGCTATCATCCCGTGGAACCTTGCTGGTACCTGCCCCTTATCGGGGTTGATCCATGCCATCAGGGCCGCGGGTTGGGGGCTGCTTTGATGAAATACGCCCTCGATAAGGTCGATGCCGAAGGGCTGCCGGCTTATTTAGAGTCCTCAAATCCAGCGAACATAACCTTATATCAGCGTCACGGTTTTGAGGTGATAGGTCGTATTCAAATCGCTAGCTCACCGCCGGTGCATCCGATGTATCGAGCTGCGCGCTAAGGCAACAGCTGCAGTCAAGCGGTCGGAAGAAGGTAATGCTCTGGTGCAGGCACGCCCGTTAATGGGAATCTAGGCAGAACGCGCGAAAGCTGGCTCTGAAAGATCAAGTATAAAGGTCAATCAATCCGCGATACTTGACCGGGCGCACATGGATGCGACGCCCGGCCCTGTTCGCGAAAAGCTCGTCTCACTGTAGACCAATCAGGCAAAGAGTTCCCCGCCGCAGACCGATGCGGTCGTGCCATATTTTTCAAAGGCCTTGATCACATTGGCTCCGGTGCGCCAGCGGTGCACTTCATCCGGTCCGTCGACCAGACGCTGAGAGCGAATGCCCGTGTACCAGCGTGCCAGGGGCGTATCGTGGCTATAGCCGAGTGCGCCGTGCAGCTGGAGAGCGGTATCGACAACCTGATGAACCATGTTGGCCAAAAAGACCTTGGCGATGCCGTTTTCGTTGCGCAAATCCATACCGTTTTCTGCTTTATAGGCAATATGCAGAAGCATCAAACGCGCCTTGTAAATCTCGGATGCGCAATCTGCTAGCATCCAGCGCACTCCTTGGCGGTCAGCCAGGCGTTCACCGAAAGTGCTGCGGTTGGTCACATGTTTCGCCGCCAGATCCAATGCCCGCTGCGCCATGGCCACATTATGCATTCCGTGTCGCAGACGTCCGTAGGCTAGACGGTGCTGACCCATATTAAAGCCCTGACCCTGGCCGCCTAAAATGTTTTCCCGCGGCACGCGCAAATTTTCAATTTTGATCTCAGAGTGGCTGCCGCCGAGCTTCAGACCCAAATCGGTATGTGGTTGCATGGTCTCGATGTTGCGCACGATGTTGTAACCCGGGTTGGGCAGTTCAACAATGAAAGTACTGTATTGTTCGTGACGCGCTGCATCTGGATCCGTCTTGGCCATGACAACTGCAATATCCGCAACGCTAGCTGACGAGCTAAACCATTTCTCGCCGTTCAGTACCCACTCGTCACCGTCTAATACTGCCGACGTCTGCATACCGGTAGCGTCTGCGCCGGCAGCTTTTTCGGTCATGGAGTAGCAAATTCGCTTCTCACCGTTTAGCAGCGGCTTTAAGTACTTTTCTTTTTGAAAGTCTGTGCCGTGTTCCAGCAGGGTAAGCATGGTGGCATCGTCTGGGCCTTGAGTATTGAGCGACAGTGCGCCTAGATAGCTTTCGCCGAGCTCCATTTGCACCAGGGCGTTGGCCAGCGGGCGTAAACCCATGCCTCCGTGTTCGGTTGGAATGAAAGGACACCAAAGTCCTTGGTTACGTGCCTTGCTGCGCAATCCCGCTAGGGTCTCGTCAAAGTTCTCCGCTGTGCAAACCTCTTCAGCCGGATGGCACTCGCCTTGTACGAAGGCGCGCACCTTGTCGCGCACGGCCTTGGTTTCTTCAGGAATCGTAAAGTCGATCATTTTCTCCCCCGAGTTTGTTATTGATCTGGTTGGGAATGTAGCACGGTAACTTGTCCCGTTTCGAATCTAGGGGTACAAAGCGCGCTGAGTAAATAAACGAGAGGGAAAGATGAGCGAAGCCGTAGATTTAGATAGCGACCTGTTCGAACTGGCCATGTCTGCACAAGCGCAGCCGCTGATGGACGCCGTACAGCGCCACATTACTGAGAATGTTGAGCCCATTGTCGAAGAGTTTTATGCGCTAAATAGTGAAAAAACAGACCGCTGGAGCTGGCACCCACGACAGCTTGAGCTGCTGGAAGGTGCCAAGAACAAAGCCAAAGAATCTGGTCTGTGGAATTTCTTTTTGCCTGACTCAGATACGGGCGAAGGCCTGACAAACTTGGACTACGCTTACATTGCTGCGGAGCTGGGCAAGGTGCCACTTGCCTCTGAAACCCTCAACTGCAGCGCGCCAGATACTGGCAACATGGAAGTTCTTGAACGGGTTGGCACGCCAGAGCAAAAAGAG
>JAYYHB010000163.1:0-3385 GCA_036157095.1 Pseudomonadota bacterium | reverse complement strand
AATGACAATATGCTTTAGCACTGGGCTGCTCCACATAAAACTCGCCACGGTCCAAAAACTCGGTGGTTTGACTTCGGTTTTTATTGCCTCCGAGTATCCCCTAGGTGGTTCTTTAACGGTTAGCTGCACAATCAGCGCGAGCAGAACACCTGGCAGCCCAACCACCAAAAACGCTACCCGCCAGCCGTACCATTCGTTGATCCAGCCGCCGACCAAAAACCCGATCAAAATACCCCAGTTGATCCCCGTACCGAATATGGCCATGGCTGTTGAGCGTCGCTCGGGCGGGTAAAGGTCAGCGATCATTGAATGTGATGGCGGGTTGGAGCCCGCTTCGCCCACGCCAACGCCAATGCGCAGCAGTAATAGCTGGATAAAATTGGTTGCCGCCGCACACAAAGCGGTCATTAAGCTCCAGAGGAAGACCGAAAAAGATATTAGGTTGCGGCGATTGTTGCGATCTGCCCACATAGCCATGGGCATACCGAGAGTGGCATAGACAACTGCGAACATAATGCCGGTTAGCAAACCGAGCTGTGTATCGCTGATCAGCAAAGACTCTTTAATCGGCTGACCGAGAATCCCCATGATTTGCCGATCGACATGACTGGACGTAAACACTAGCACCAACATGAACAAGGTGTAGCGTCGCTGACGATCAGTAATTTCTTCGGACATCGAACTCTCTTTTGTCGAGGATCAGCGAGACAAACCTGCAAGGCCCGGTGACCATTAGCGGACCCTCGATCTCACAATTAGGGCTGACCGCCTGAATCTACAGGAGGTGGAGAGTTAGTATCTCCCTCACTGTAATTCTAGCCCTTTCAAATCTCCACTGGCTCGCCATTTGGCCATCAGATCGAAAAACTCAATAGGCCCACCACCATAGGTGTTGTTTTGCGGCTTGGTGTTTACCTTGCCTTCATTGTTGTAATACCCGGGAGTGCATTTTTCTTGAAACTCAGCGGTCAGACGGGCCTTATCGATAATCGTTTGCACCCACTGCTTCTCAGCCTCTTCGCTCGCCTCAATCCGCGTCGCCCCCTTGGCCTTTGCCGTGCTAAGAATGTGCGCCAAATGCACGCTCTGCTCGTCGAGCGAATAGGTATAGGTGGCTGTGAAACCCGACTGCGCGGGACCGAAGAAGAAACTGTTTGGGAAACCTCGGCTATGCATGCCGTGAAATGTTGCAAGACCATCAGTCCATTTCTGCGAAACGCTTAAGCCATCGACACCGTGGATCTGGTAGCCAGCTCGGCGGGAGTAATCTGTGCCTACTTCGAACCCCGTCGCGAAAATGATGCAGTCCACCGTGTATTCTTGACCGTCAAAAACGATCCCGCTTTCAGTGATTTCATCCACCCCACGGCCATCGGTGTTTACCAGGGTTACATTCGGCCGATTAAATGTAGGTAGATACTCATCGTGAAAACATGGGCGTTTGCAAAACTGACGGTAGTAAGGCTTAAGCGCCTCTGCCGTTTCCGGGTCTTCCACGACGGAGTCTGCACGAGCCCGGACCTGCTCCATTTTACGATAGTCCGCCAGCTCCATCTCTCGCGACAAATTCATATAGTCAGTTGCCTTATTGGTGAGATAACTCTTTAGTCCAACCTGATAAAACTTCGGCGAAAACGGGGCCGTCGCCGCCCACAGCGCCATGCGGGCTTTGGACGGTGCTTTATCCCGCAAGCTGCCAAAAAGCAGCCGGAATGCCTCGGTCCAACCATCTGCGACCAAGTCTTCCTTAACCCGAGCGCCGGTCATGATAGATTCGAAGTTGCGGCGTCGCTCGTCCTGCCAACCCGCAGGCTGACTTCCAATCCAGCTTGGATCCGTTGGTTGGTTATTGCGAACATCCACCGACGATGGCGTGCGCTGAAAAATATATAGCTGCTTCGCAGCAGCACCCAGATGTGGCACACACTGTACCGACGTGGCACCGGTGCCGATGACGGCCACTCGCTTATCGTGCAGCCTATCGAGGCCGCCGTGAGAATCGCCGCCGGTATAGGCATAGTCCCAGCGGCTGGTATGAAAGGTATGACCCTTGAATTGATTAATGCCACGAATTGCTGGTAGCTTGGGTCGATTCAGAGGCCCGTTGGAATGCACCACATATCGCGCTTGCAGTCGATCTTGACGATCCGTTGAGACTAGCCAGCGGCCTGTCTCCTCGTCCCAATCCGTCGAGGTTACCATGGTTTGCATCAAGGCCCGTTCGTGTAGTCCGTAGGTCTTCGCGATTACGTGGCAGTACTCGAGGGTTTCTGGTGCATTGGTATATTTTTGCTTGGGAACAAAACCCGTTTTTTCTAGCAGCGGAAAGTACACGTAGGACTCGATATCACAGGACGCTCCGGGGTAGCGATTCCAGTACCAGGTGCCGCCGAAGTCTCCGCCCTTCTCGATAATGCGAAAGTCTTTTATCCCTGCATCGTGCAGCCGCGCAGCCGCGAGCATGCCGCCGAAACCACCGCCGATAATGACGACTTCGACCTCATCCTCGATAGCATCACGCTTCAGTTCGCTGTCGATATAGGGGTCTTCGACAAAGTAAGCAAACTCACCGGTCACTTCTTGATACTGGTCATTACCATCCGCGCGGAGGCGTTTATCTCGCTCTTCTTGATATTTGCGTCCTAAGGCTTCTGGATCAAAGGGCATCGATTGAGCATTAGCATTCATTGCGACCTACCTCTGTAAATTCAAACGATCGTGACCATACAAAAAAGCAAGCCACAGGCCAATGCGCTTGTGGTAACCGTCAAAAAAATTGGTCCGAAGAATGCATGCTCTGTACTCTCGTCGACTGATGCCTTAGCGGAGCCATACTTATGCGCGCCTTGTTTCGGTGGATCACGCAGGTCCTCCTTTTATTTTTACTGACAACCGGTGGCCTGATTTGGTTTGTATTTTTCTCTGCAAGGCCGGCTTCGACCATGGACCCCACGGTTCTTGCGGGCGATGGGAGCACACTGAATTACTGTGAACTCCCGGTCCTCGACAATTCCGGTAAACGCGCGATCGACATTCCCAAGGGCAATACACCCGGCTGCAGCTATATCCGCTTTCCTATGCCTATCTTAAGCGAATGCACAGAGTCTCTGCCCGAGGCAGCCGCTGATATTCGCGGTCTTTGGCAAGGCGTTAGCGGCAAAGTGAGCCACGTGGAGCGAATCGAGCAATGCGGCGAACGAGTGGTGGTTACATCGAGTGGCATAATTCACGATATGGGGCCAAACGCTACTGGTGGCCTGAACAGCGACGACACCGAGGGCGGTGTGTATTTTACCCTGGGGGAGAATCAGTACTGCCCACGCACCTCCGCCGGCGTTGAGTGGCGGCAAAATGTGCTGAACTTTCGCATACTGGGCTGGGGGCC
>JAYYHB010000162.1:0-3434 GCA_036157095.1 Pseudomonadota bacterium | reverse complement strand
CTGTTTTCGGCAGCCCCTTTGAACATTCAGGGCGCGACTGGGTCACCACTTACACCCATGGCTATTTTCTAGCCGGACATTGCTGGCAGAACTTCTAGCGCCTAGCCAGAGTGTCTGAAGTGCTGAGTGTAGGCATCCAGGTGCTTGCTAAATTCGGGCCTTTCAATCAACTCTAGTAAGTGGGCATAAGCGCGGGGATAAGATGCTTCTAACCCCACGCTTACCATGGGCAGCGAGAGTTGTTCCAGACCTTTGCTCATCAAGCGTTCGCGCAAGAACTGGCTCACGTCACAGGCAAAGGCAATATCCGCAATGGTGAGCATGTCACCAGCAATGTGCGAGTGATGTTCAAGAGCTCGTTCAATACCCTCCAGATAAAACTGAAACGCCCCGGCCATACGTTCATGTAGTTGCTCGGTCATATCGTCCATGCCCAGCAAATACACCTGAGCTTCTCTACCAAAAACCAGGGTCGCATCCAAGAAGCTGTCGACCCGTGAAGCGTGCATAGGGCTTCCGCCATACAACCCCCCGCTGCCTTCTACCGACCGGGCCACGGCCCGCAATATGCTGTTGGACTCAAAAACTCCGACGCTGCCATCCGGACTGAAAGCCGCAGGCACCGTGCCATAAGGCTGAGTACGCAAAAATGCATCTGTTTTAAACAACGTTCCAGAAAAGCCGCGACGGCTGGCGCGAGCGTGCGGACTGTCGTCCGTGCGCTCCTGCTCAGAAAGTTCACGCGCATCAAAGTCCCATAGCCAGTTACCCAAGTATTTGGGCTTATCGCCAATTACCTCGACAGTGACACCCAAATACTCCCCAGCGATCAGTGCTTTCCACACACGCGGGTTGGGCAGATACGAAAAAATCCTCAGTACGCTTTTATTCATGGTTACCACACCTCTCCAAAAGGACGAATCACAGATTCAAAAGACCAGGCACTGCGCGGTTGGTGCGCAATACGGAATACTTCGTCCGCAATGTCCGCGGGCTGACAAAAAAAATCATCGGGCTTGTCGGCGAAGAACTCACGAGTCCAGGCGAGATCAATTACCGCGTCGATGGCGACATAAGCCGCATGCACGCCCTTCGGTCCTGCCTCCCGGGCAATACTTTCCAGAAGAATACGCTGCGCTGCCTTCGTTGGAGCAAACCCAGCAAATCTTGCCCGGCCTCGATACGCTGAGGTATTGCCTGTGCAAATTAAAGCGCCTCCGCCAGCGGACTCCATGTCGGGTATTAGCTGTCTAGCCAGCGCTAGCAGGGCCATGGTATTGATTTCGAATGCACGACGCATATTGTCGGCATCTATCTCGGCATATGTCCCGCGCTCGGCACCAACGGCATTGTGAATGACGACTTTGGGTGCGCCCAAAGTCTCGCGCACCGCGTTAAGAGTTGCGGTTAACTCAGCTTCATTGGAAACATCACAGACAAATGCATGGGTGTTCGGGAGCGTTTCCTTGATTTCAATCAATCTCTGCTCGGTTCGAGCCAGCATTGCCACCACATATCCTGCGCCGGCGAATCGCTCGACAACCGCCTTCCCGGTGCCTGGACCCACCCCAGTCACTAAAACCACATCACTCACTCTAACCCCCGGTGACAGCTTCAACAGTGTTAAGACTATCAACCAACCTACCGCCCGAGCCAAGGGTTAAAACAGGTTTTGCGCGGTCACGCCATAAGTTACCAAACGTCTAAGTCCCGAGCACTTGCCCCGATCGGTCTACGGAAATGGATCGAATCTTAGACGACGAACTGATCCCAAGGTCCAGTAATCGCCAAGGTGCGGGTCGGCGCAAAAACGTTCACAAACAGCACCTGACCGTCAGGCGAGAAACACGCCCCTGCCAGTTCCGTCTGTAGCCTGAGTCGGGCCATATCACAGGGCAAACCGGCAGTTGTCAAACCACGCAGGTAATTATCAACAACGTCCGTGTACTGATCCTCGCAGACAATGAGGTGCCCTTTAGGGGCGACGGTGAGGTTGTCTCCGCTGTTAAAGGCATGATGCGACCGGCTTTCGAAAAACAGCTCCACTGTGTCAAACAAGCCATCCCTACTGGGGCTCAGACGGAACACTTGTCCAACTTTTTCCTTGCCGCCACTAGTTGAGCAGATGTAGGCCTCGTTCTTGCCCATGTGGATGCCCTCGCCTCGCGCGATGACTGCAGCACCCTTGGCAGCAGATTGATAACGCAAATCATCATTAGGGGATTCAACATCTTCGAGGTCCACCTAGCGCGCCTCAAATCTGTAATTCTGGATCATATTTTGTGTGTTCCAGTTACGGGTATCCTTCACCCCCTCAATAACCATGGCCTGTAATCGACCGCCAGCCTGCAGGTTTCCGGGTTGCGCTGGAACAAAGCGATATAAAGCCCCGTCCTCTCGATCTTCGGTGAGGTAGACGAGCCCACTATTGGGGTCAACGCAGGCGGCCTCGTGATTGAAGCGCCCCATCGCCCGCAGCGGCTCGGGATTTGTCAGCCCAGCAGCACTGGCAGGCACTTCGAATATCCAGCCGTGGGAGCGGCCAAGGCCATCGCCGTAGCGACCACCGGGACTCACCGGCGCATCTTCGCAGGTGAGCCAAGTGTTTCATGGCGTGGTGCCACCGGCACAATTTCGGATGGTTCCGCCCAGGGATCTAAACTGACGTTTCACCGCCAGGGATTGGCTATCCAGCACGATGTGCGAGGTACCTCCTGGCAGCACGCGGCTATTGCGAGTATCGAAACCCTCGGCAATCTGGCTTCCGTCATCGTCATCGGGCCGCAATTCGTGGTTCCGCACTAGAATGAGTTCGCCATTTTCACCCTGAAAGCAGCCCATACCGTCTGCCTTATCTGGCACTGGGGTGCCATCGTTCATCAGGTCTCCCAACTGGGACAGTACGCGGTAATTAAAACCCTCAGGCAAGTCGAGCAAGCCGTTTGAATCTTCTATTAAGGGGCCGTAACCGACAGCACGAGGCGCCTGGGTCAGGCCGCGATCCGTGCAACCCAGCATGGCAAGGGCGGCAAAGGCTGTTCCGGTTTGTCCGATAAACCGACGGCGGGATATCACGTGATTTTCTCCTGTGCGTTTGATGGCTTGGTTTTTCTGCCCAGGTCTCTAAGTCCTAGCGCCAACGAACCTGCATTTTGGTCCTAGGTTCGTCAGTGATTTTTCTGCGTATATCCAACGGTATCCAAGTCAGAGGAAACTTCGGTGAAGACAATAGCCCGCACGCAATGAGTTGCAGGAATGCACTTTTAGATAAATCTGCCCTCGACGGCCGCGACCGGCCCAGCTGCTATCACAAAAGGGACAGAGCCAAATTTAAAGGTCTTGATTGAAGACCGGTTTGCGCTTCTCCATAAAAGCTTGCATACCTTCGAGAGAATTTTTTGAGCCACGATTGGCTGACACCGCAGAGACTTCAT
>JAYYHB010000161.1:0-4144 GCA_036157095.1 Pseudomonadota bacterium | reverse complement strand
AGCGGCTGTCCAGGACCACAAACGCTTGATGATTGATGTTGCAGGAATTCGCTGCGAGCAGGTGAATTTTGTCCCCATCGATTTCAACAAAGACAATCTCTTTAGCCAACTAGCCGAGGCTGGCTTCGACGCTTCGCGCAAAACGCTCTTTCTATGGGAAGGTGTATCGCTGTATCTTTCCGCCGAGCAAGTTAGCTCTACCCTAGAGATAGTGAAACAGCAGGCCGCCGCGTCCAGCGTCATCGTGGCCGACCTGTATGCGGAACGACTAATCAAAACTCTTGCCAAGGGCAGCGCAAGCCAGAAGATTCTTGAAATGACAGAGGAAACGCTTGAATTTGGCCTCCCTTTCGCTAGCGACTGGCGGGCTGTGCTATCGGAATTTATAGAAGCGAAATCCCTCAAGCAGGGAGAGACTCACTTTTTGGGCGAGAGCAATAAAGCAGGTCCTTATGCGGCTGTTGTTGAAATGATCTGTTGAGAAGCGAATCCCTTGCACCCCAGATCTAGTCGCTAGAGCTATTAAGAGGACATCAACAGGCTTGTCAGATTTAGTCGGAGGTCGCGTCCGGCATTGTGCTAGGTTTAGACCGTCGCCGTTTCGTGCAGTACTTATATCTATCGGAAGTGGAAACTATGATCAAAAAAACTGCCTGTCGTATTACTTTGGCAATTGCCTTCGCAGTTTCACCCCTTGTAGGTTTATTGGGCGAGAGTAACCAAATGATCGGACGTGAACACCCTTACGTTTTTCATTTGGTTCAGGCTGAACTATGGCAGGCGACATTGGCCGAGCAGGACAACGTATACTATCCACCAACGTATGACGTCGACGGCTTTACGCACGGAACTGCAAACCCAGAAAAGTTGCTAGTAGTAGCTAATCACTTTTATTCAGAGGTTCAGGGAGACTGGCTGTGCTTGCGTATGACTGTCGAAAGTCTGGAAAAGTCTGGCGTTGAAACCATCTTTGAGGGTACAGCCCCGGTAGGTGACAAACCCGCGGATTTTGAAGGATCCGACAGTGAATTGTATCCGCATATCTTGGGCGGGATTTCACCAAGCGCCGTTCTGGCCGCGCACAAAGTTGTGCGAACCGATGATGGTGAATTTATTCAAATCGAAGGAATCACCGATTCGCCGTAGGCTAAGCCAAGAGCATCATCTGACCCGATGTCGAGCCAGACCCGGACAGCGAATTGGCTACTTGGGGGTGAGTTTTAGTAAGCGCCCCTTGCTGCTGCCACGTTCATCCTCAAGGACCCAGAGCGCTCCCTGTGGTCCCTCCACTACGCTGCGTATCCGGGTCTTCATGTCATAGCGTTCGACTTCCCTCGCAGTTGCGCCATCTATCTCAATACGCACGATTACCTTCGCACCAAGGCCTGCGGCAAGAGCATTGCCCCGCCATGCTTCGAACTGGGTGCCTTCCACAAAAGAGAGGTGGCTCGGCGATATGGCCGGCACCCAACTGATCTTCGGGGCCTCAAAATCCGGACGGGTAATGTGGTCAGGGATGGGGCGTCGGTCGTAGTGATCGCCGTCAGAAACTTCCGGATAGCCGTAATTCCCGCCCTTGCGAATTAGGTTCAGTTCATCGCCATGCCTTGGCCCCATTTCGATCACCCATAAACTACCCTGGGAGTCTTGAGCAATGCCGAGCGGGTTGCGATGCCCGAGGGACCAGACTTCACCGTACACCCCAATTCGGTCCACCAGCGGCGAATCGGCAAAATGGTCGACGAACGGGTTATCTGAGGGCACCGAGCCGTCGTCGTTCAATCGCAGCACCTTGCCCAGATTGCTCTGCATATCCTGAGCTGGTGTGAACTTTTGGCGATCACCTGAAGTGATCCACAAATACCCTTCGTCATCGAACACCAGCCGATGACCGTAGTGACCATAACCCACCATCTTAGGGTATTGGCGCCAAAGTACCTCAAAGCCCGCGATTGAAGGACGGCTGCCCGCAAGGTCAATACGACCGCGGCCCACCGCTGCACCCCGGGTGCCATCAGGCGCAGATTCAACATAACTCAGGTAAACCATGCCGTTAGTGGCAAAATCAGGGTGTAAAGCAATATCACCCATCCCTCCCTGACCGCCATAACCAACGTCTGGCAATCCACTCACCGCTCGCTTCTCGCCTTCGTCATCCACAACCAACAACCGTCCCTTCTTCTCGGTTACCAACATGTGACCGTTGGGCAGAAAAGCCATAGCCCAAGGTTCATCGAATGCAGTGACGGTTTCGATCTTGAAGGGTAAATTCTGGGTGGCTTGCGCGCTAAAAGACGCCGAAAAAAGCAGCGTCAGAACCAATATGTTTCTTAATGCTTTCGCACTCATCGCTGTGTTCACCATCACTTTCGTTACAGTACCTATAGGAAATCGCTCGAGGCGGAGCCCCGAAATAGTTGCTTAAGGTACAACAGCGCGCGTGAACGAAATGCATAAAGATAGATGACCGAGGGCAGGACATTGGTCCGCCTATATGATGCAAGACCGAACTTGCGATAGGCTCGTACCATGCAGGGATTTTCTCAAGCTGCCGACAACAACAAGGCTGCTATCTTGGCCGTGCTTACCGAATGGCTGCCCCAACAAGCAGAACTGCTCGAGATTGGCAGCGGCGCGGGCCAGCACGCAATTCACATGGCCGCCGCGCTAAATCACGTTCATTGGCAGCCTACTGATCGCGCCCAAGTGCTGCCAATGTTAACTAGCAACATCGCCGAATACGGTACTGCCAATATCCGAAGACCCACTGCCCTCGATTTGGCTACCCAAGCATGGCCGGTACAAACCTATGACTGCATCTACTCCGCTAACGTTATGCACATAGTGAGTTCAGAACTGGGTGAAAATTTGATTTGTGGCGCTGCAAAGATGCTCACGGCAGATGGGCTGCTCGCGCTCTATGGCCCTTACAAATACGCGGGGGATTTTACAACCCCGTCTAACGCTGACTTTGACCTATGGCTGAAAGCACGCGACGCACGAAGTGGTATCAGAGATTTTGAGTGGGTGTATGAACTTGCTGCACGCTCGGGCCTTCGGTTGATGGCAGACCAGCGGATGCCGGCCAACAATCAGATGCTCATTTTCAAAGCTTCGGCAAACGAATGAGCGCAGCGATTTCAAGACCGAAAGTTTAAGACGCCAATACTGCCAGAGTTTGCCCCGCTGATACCGTTTGTCCTTCGACCACTAGCCAAGTAATCGTTCCGGCACTATTCGCCGTAACCGGCACCTCGGTTTTCATGGATTCGAGAACGGCAATTTCTTGACCCTCTTCTACGACTTCGTTGTCTGCAAGAAGCACTTTCCAAACGGAGGCGCTAATTGGGCTGGCAATTTCTTCACCATTTAGCTGATTTGTGCCGAGGACGGGAGCACTCGTAACCTTAGAGCTACTGAACGTGAAATTTCCTGAGGCTTTCCAACGCTCGAGCTCATCGGCAAAAGCCCTTTGCCGGGTTTGGTTAAATGCGCCTATTTGCGTAGCATTTTGCGCAAGTTCTTCCTGATAGGCATCCAGATTCAGCTGTGTCGTCTGGGTTTCAGGAAAATAGGCATCTGACGTGCAGGCTTCGCGGATTTCCAGTAGCTCTTGGGCATCGACTTTTTGATAGCGAATTTGGTCGAAATTACGCAGCAGCCAACATTCATCCCCAAGGTCGCCAAAACCATGGTTGCGCCATACCGGGATGGTCCGACCAACAAATTGATAACCCCCGGGACCCTCCATGCCATAGATGCACATATAGGAACCGCCTATACCCACAGACCCTTCAGCGGTCCAAGTTCGGGCAGGATTGTACTTGGTCGTAACTAGGCGATGACTGGGGTCAACGGGCGTCGCCAGGGGTGCACCGAGATAGACATCGCCCAGACCCAGCACCAGATAGCTGGCATCAAAAACAATTTGTTCGACTTGCTCCACCGAGTCTAATCCGTTTATGCGACGAATAAATTCAATGTTATCGGGACACCAGGGTGCGTCCGGACGAACATTGTTAGTATAGCGCGCGATCGCCTCATGACAGGCAGGGTCGTCCCATGAGAGTGGCAACGAAACAATTCGTGAAGGGACAGTGCTGCTGCGGCTAGTCCGAGCCTGCTCCAACAGTGGCTCTAGGGC
>JAYYHB010000160.1:0-6254 GCA_036157095.1 Pseudomonadota bacterium | reverse complement strand
ACCTTCGGAATGTCGCCGCCAACAAAACCCACAATGAGCACGCGTCCGCCCCAGTTAATGCAGCGCATACATTGATCAAACATCGGTCCGCCGACCGGATCGTATATGACGTCCGCACCTTTGCCCTCTGTTAGGGATTTGACTTTTTCCTTCAGCTCACCATCGCTATAGTCAATCAGGTTATCTGCACCCGCTTGCTGGGCAATTTGCAACTTTTCTGGGCTTGAAGCTGCGGCAATAACGCGCGCCCCCATGGCTTTGCCGAGCTCTACCGCCGCCAGCCCTACCCCGCCGGCCGCTCCTAGCACCAACAACGTTTCCCCTGGTTGGAGATTGGCGCGTTGTTTGAGGGCGTAGTACGAGGTGCCATAGGTTGTACTAATACCCGAAGCCTGGGCAAACCCCATACTTTGAGGCTTCGCGCGCAAAGATTTGGCGGATACACAAATTTGCTCTGCCATGGCGCCGTGACCGCAGGCGCCGAACACTTCATCGCCCACGTGCCAGTTTTGAATGTCATCAGCAACCTCGCTGACGACCCCGGCAAACTCGCCACCGGGTGTAAATGGAAAGGGCGGCAATGACTGATACTTGCCCTCGATCATAAGCACATCAGGAAAATTCAGCGCACATGCGCGTATCTCTACAATGACATGCCCTGGTAGTAGCTGTGGTGCCTCTATGTCGGCCAAGGTTAAGTTTTCGGCGGGACCGAAGGATTCACAAAGTACGGCTTTCACGTTGTTTCTCGCTCACTATTGGATTGAGTGCCATCGCTTGCACTTGGGATAAGCGACTCCCAATCGAGAAGGGCATGTCGCGCCTCGCCAAAGTATATGCCGAAAGCCGCCTCACCTGAATCGCGTAAGTCGTAGACCGCAGTGATTGCCTGATCTTGCAGCGATAATTTGTTGAGACGGCGCATAACGGAGCGAATGGCACGCTCAATATGATTCCAGTCGTGATAGCTGGCTAATAAGTCGGTGTCGCGCATGTATGAAAGGAAACGCGCTATCTGTGCAGATTGTTCAGCGCTTAAATACTCTACGTTGATGTCGCAGGCTTGGTAGCACTGCTGACTCAGAGTGCTCCGCGAGTGCGAATAATATTCATCCCAGTGCTGTGACAGGTAGTAGTCGCCAAGAATGTCGAGAAAAATAGGGGCGTAACGACGCAGCCTCTTCGGAAAGACGGCGCAGCTATCGCTCACGGCTTGGTGTCGACTCGCGAACGCATCAATTCTTCGATGCAGACGAATGCCTGTTTGCAGAGCCATCGGTAAGCTTCGGTCGATCGGACCTTTGCCAAAGTCAGCAAAAATGGCGCCAGCGAGCAGCCCGTGGCGCATATCTTGGCCATGCGTCCAGCGTTGACTGGCTTCAAGTGCCAATGCGCAGTGCGCTAGAAAATTCACCTTCTCATTCAGCCTTGTTCTGAAACCACGCCCCAAGGGAGCGCAAGATAGTCTTCCAGAAATTCCTCGAATGTCTGGATGTCAGCGGCCTCTACTTCTGCTTGGCGACGCAAGGAGTCTGCGGACTCTTTTTGCAGTGCCGCGATTGCTGCCTGCGTCACAGGCATGGCCTGCAAATGCCGCTGAATCTCTTGTGCTTGGTGCATAGTGAACTTGAAGAAAGAGCCATGCATGGCCATTGCAGCGATCACCTTTGCAGATGGTGTCATGGCGGGGCGGCTGACTTTTTCCTTTTGCGTTTGCAGGCTGGTACCGTAAGTGTCTGTCGGACCTTCTGACAAAGAATCGGAGTCGCTCGCGCCACCTCGTGTTGCTCGATCCAAGGCTCCGACGATGGGGTCGCATGCCTCAAGCAGTTGCCTGGCCCAATCAGCCAGGGCCACAAGGCCGGTATCGGTCTCAAGTTGAAGCCCGGGTTCACGACCGCGCTCGACCACGCGAGTCTGATTTCGGCTTAAGCTGGCCCGGGACTCGGCAGAGTCTGGAGGTGAGGGAGCCAGCAAACAGAGCAACAAAAACGTGTCAAGAAACCGGATCTGTTCGGCATTAATGCCCAAGGGTTCGAAAGGATTGAGATCAACGCATCGTACTTCTACGTATTCAACCCCCCGCTCGTTGAGCGCCGCCAGTGGTCGCTCACCGCTGCGCGTGGTGCGTTTGGGACGAATAGTGCCGTAGAACTCGTTTTCAATTTGCAGCACAGCATCGTTCAGCTGTGGATGCTGCTGGTCTTTTCCAGGGCGAATAGCAGCGTAGTCTGGATAGCTTTCGGTCAGGCCAATGCGTATGGAGCGCGCATAATCGGCCACGGAGTTATAAGACACGTCAAGGGCGCTTTGCGCTTCGCTTTGGTAACCCAGACGCCCCATGCGCAGACTTGTGGCATGCGGTAAGTAAAGGCTGCCCTCGTTAAAGGACTCTAAACCGTGATCCGAGCCATGAACAAAGGATCGGCATACTGCAGGAGCCGCGCCAAACAGATATAGCAGGAGCCAGGACCACCGGCGAAAGTTGCGGATCATCCCAAAGTACGCGTCGGTTTGGCTCTGTTGATGAAATTTTCCGAGAGCGTCCCATAGCCGACTAGGCACAGAAAAATTGTAGTGAATGCCTGAAATAGTCTGCATTAGGCGGCCGTAACGGTTGCCCAGACCACGTCGGTAAACGGTCTTCGCCTGGGCAATGTTTGATGAGCCGTATTGTCCCAAAGGGATTTTGGCCTGATCGGCGGCGAGAATGCATGGCATGCTGCTGGGCCAAAGCAGTTCATTGCCGAGGTTTTTTTGCACGAAGGCGTGAATATCCGATAGCTCTCCCAGCACGCTCTCGGGGCTTGGGTGAGTGCCGGTGATCAGTTCGAGCTGGGATTCAGAAAAATCTGTGGTGATCGCCCGATGAGTCAGAGCAGAACCGAGAGCCGTGGGATGAGGTAGCTGAGATAATGACCCGTCGGGGTTGACTCGAAGGCTTTCTTTCTCGATGCCCCTTATTAGGCTATCCAGTCCCGAATTCGGCTGCCCTAAAATACGTATTGTGGCGTCGTCCAACTGCATGGCTAGATCGTGCATCCCCGAAAGCGTATAACACCGTCAAAACCGGGGACGCTACGCAACCCGGTCTGGGCATGATGCAAAGATACAGGTTAGGCGCTTGGCCCCGCTGCAACAATGCTTGGCTCTACGTCGAAGCGCTGGAAATTCTCCTGGAACTTACCCACTAAACTTGACGCTGCTTTATCGTACGCTTCTTTGTCCGACCATGTGTCTCGAGGGTTCAATAAATTTGAATCGACTCCGGGAACAGCTACCGGAATATTGAGATTCAAGCCGTCGATATGAGAGGTAGCCGCGTCTGCGAGAGCCCCGCTTTGGATCGCGGCGATGATCGCCCGGGTAGTGGGTATACTGAAACGCTCACCTACACCGTATCCACCCCCGGTCCAACCGGTGTTGACCAGATAAACGCGAGAGCCAAACTCTTCAATACGCTTGATCAAAAGGCCGGCATAGACGCCCGCTGGGCGAGGAAAGAATGGCGCACCAAAGCAGGTTGAAAACGTGGCTTTATATGCTTCGGTAGAACCAATTTCGGTGGAGCCTACCGCTGCGGTGTAGCCAGACAAAAAGTGATATGCCGCTGCTTCTTTTGACAGGATGGAAACGGGTGGCAATACACCGCTCACATCACAGGTCAGGAAAATGATGTTGTTTGGTTCGCCGCCTCGATTCTCCGGAACTTTAGCGTCGATGTTGCTGCGAGGATAACAGGCACGCGTATTTTCCGTTAGCGAGCTGTCCGCGTAGTCCGGATCGCGCGCCTCATCGATGACAACATTTTCAACGATGGCACCGAAGCGAATCGCGTCATAGATCACAGGTTCGTTTTTACGCGTGAGATCGATACACTTGGCGTAGCAACCACCCTCGAAGTTAAAGACGGTGCCCTTACCCCAACCGTGCTCATCGTCACCGATCAGCAGGCGGTCAGGATCGGCAGACAGCGTGGTCTTGCCAGTCCCTGATAGCCCAAAGAACAACGTAACGTCCTCGTTGGGGCCCGCGTTGGCAGAGCAGTGCATCGGTAGAACGTCTTTTTCTGGCAACAGAAAGTTTAGAACCGAGAACATAGATTTCTTCATCTCGCCGGCGTATCTCATACCAGCGATCAGCACTTTGCGCTGGGCAAAGTTAATCATAACTGTACCGTCGCTATTGGTACCATCGCGGCCAGGGTCGCATTGAAACGTTGGCGCATTGACAACACGCCACACCTCTTTGTTATGAGGATTGTAGTGCTCTGGTGTGATAAACAGCGATCTACCAAATAGTCCGTGCCAGGCGTATTCGGTAGTCACTTCGATCGGCAGGTAATGTTCAGGGTCCGCGCCTACATGCAGATGGGACAAAAATGTTTCATGCTCCGCTATATGTACTTGCACGCGATCCCAAATATGATCGAAGACATCTGCGGATATCGGTTGGTTAATTTCCCCCCAGTCGATTGACTCTGATGTGGAGGGTTCATTTACGATAAAACGATCCTTCGGAGAGCGACCGGTTCGCGCACCGGTTTCTACGACGATGGCGCCATTGCTGGCAAATTTGCCCTCACCGCGCTTCACTGCTTGCTCTGCAAGATCGGCGGTTGGCAGGTCGATTAAAGTATTTGTAGTCATATTATTTTGCAAAATGGGTACCCAAGAGCGGCGCAAGAGTATGCCAGAGTTTGCCATGTCGAGAATGCACGAAATCTGGGCATATGTTGCTTGCCTCTGTGTAAAACGACTTTAAGGCCCTCAAATTAATGCAACACACCACCCTCGGATGCCTCCTTAAGCGTGTCGATACGATTAACAACTCGGTCAACATCAGCCTGCTGATAACCGTAGCGCATACCGCAGAACTCGCAGTCTACGGTTATCTCGCCTCGCTCAATCAGCAGCGCGGTCAAATCTTCCTTGCCAAGCATCATCAAAGTGTTATCTGTCCGCTCTCGATCGCATGTGCACTGATACTGCAGCGTTTTGCCTGGCTGCAATGTGCAGGAGTATTCATGGAAAAGACGGTGCAGCAGTACTCGTGCATTCAGGGTCGCCAGCTCTTCATCGGTTACCGTTGCAGCCAATGCGGTAAGTGTTTCCCAAGCATCTTGGGCGGCATCGCGTTGGGTATCCGTAATACCAGCGTGATTGGGCAGCCGCTGCAGTAATAGCCCCGTAACCCCAACATCAGATTCATACTCGGCACCGCCCGCGAAGAATAGACGGGTATCGAGTTGTTCGGAGCGCTCAAAGTAGTCTTCCAGACAGCGGGCCAGATTAGTTTGGTCAAGTGCGACCAATCCCTGGTAGGGCTGCATCCCAGTGTCCTCATCGGGTAATAGGGTAATAGCAAGCTGTCCTGCACCGAGCCAGGCCCCAATGTCCTGATAACTTGGCGGAAAACTCGCGTCATCGGTCAAATGCATAATGCCGCGCAGATTAGTGTGGTTGCGACACTCTGCAAGTGATCGCCGCAGCGCGCCATTGCCCTGTGATTGCAAAGCGACGGCACCGGCAAATTTGAGATTGTCAGCGATCATCGCAACGCTTGCCAACATCTGTCCCAGCAAGTGACTGACCTGGGGTGGATATGCTCGGAATTGACCTGCAGCTTGCAGTGAGGACTGCAGGCGGACCCACTGACCTCGAATCGGTAGATCGGCGAAACTAAAGCGGAAGAGAACGTCCATAAAGGTTTCCAGCAGGTTGGCTAAGTGTCCGGGGCTTGTTGCCAGCTTTGATCTAGACCTCGAAGCTGAGCAAGTGCGCGGCGATCTTTTTTATCGGGTCGCGAACTGGGAACCGTCAGGCCGGCACGCTCCATACGCCGTGTGCTTTTTCGCTGCTCGCGAAGCTCTATGCTCTCGGAAGTTTCTGCATATAGCGCCTGCGCTTCGGTCGCAGGACCCCGTTGCTGAGAAAGTTCCCGTACGACAACGGTTTGCACCAGATCGCCGCGGCGAATTTCCAGGGTCTGGCTAGGACGCAGTTCTTTGGATGGTTTCACACGTTTACCATCTACATGCACTTTGCCGCCCTCTACTGCAGATTTAGCCAAGGAGCGGGTTTTGAAAAATCGAGCCGCCCACAGCCATCGATCTATTCGCACGTTGGTCATCCCAACTCCCCAATTAAGTGATCATAGTGTTTGAAGCTCGTCCAGTCTTGCATGTCTCGAGGTGGACGCTTCTGATCTGGTTGCGCAACAGCAAGGGTATGAGAAATACCAAAGACCTCCGC
>JAYYHB010000159.1:0-3224 GCA_036157095.1 Pseudomonadota bacterium | reverse complement strand
AGCCCACCAGTCATGCTCACCCATCAAAAATCCATGGTCAGTATTCACCAACAGCAAGGTGTCCTGCCACAAGTTATGCTCATCAAAAACATCAAGTACGCGACCCAACTGTTGATCGCAGAACGACACCAGTGATGCATACATGTAGCGAATATGCTCAACGGTCTGCTGATCTTCGCGCAACTCTCGATACGGGGGCCAGTCAAAGGGCGGACCGCCATATTCGTGGGGATACAGCCGCTGAAACTCTTCCTGCGAGAAAAACGGTTCGTGAGGATCAAACGTTTCAATCTGCAAGAACCATCGATCAGCGTCTTTATTGCGATCGATGAATTCCAGCCCCAAATCGAAGGTTATGTGCTGAGGCTGGAGTTTGGCGCGGGTCATATGCTCGCGGTTGATCATGTCTTGCTTTGGCATCGGAAGACGCTGAATTTCCGGCCAGCGGTCGGCGCCGAAGCTAGGATCTCGTAGCTTTTCAACATCGCCAACCCACTTATCACCTTCCTGACCGCGCACCAGATCAAACGTGGTGTAGCGCTGGTGATAGGTAGCGCCCCCATCTTCCCAGTAGTGATGATGATCCGTCACCTTATGGGAGTGAACTCCTTGTTGATCCAGCAGCTCGGGCATGGAGTCGTCAAAAGGCTCCAGCGGCCCCCAGGAACGATGCAAAAAATTGTACCGACCCGTGTGCATTTCACGACGCGCCGGCATGCATGGCATGGAACCGACATAAAAATTATCGAACTGCACTGTGCGCTTGGCTAGGCGCCGAAAGTTTGGCGCCTTAACCCACTCATTACCGTAGGATGGCATGAAGTGTCGACACAAGGTGTCATACATCACCATCACGCAGCGCTTTTTTGTAGAGCCCTCAGTCATTGGCACTATGCCGACTAAATAGCCGCAATGGGCTCAATGCGCGCAGGTACATGCTTGTGCAGGGGTGTCCCCAAAAACTTATCGCGCAGCCCCGTCGTAGTGAGCTCGTTGGGTGCGACTCCAAAAGCCGCATCCTTACCTTGGCCGTCGGGATAAAGCAAACCGAGCCCGTTGGGCAATGACAGCGTGCCGCGCATCATCCGGTCATCGACGGTGATTAACACATTTGTGGCGCCGGCCTGTGTCACTAGCCGCACTTGCTCGCCATCGCCAACACCACACTCCGCGGCATCCTCTGGATTTACCGCCAAAGCAGCCGAGGTCTTCTTTTTCACCCACTCCGGGTCGCGAACGATGGTATTTGCGGTATAAGCCCGACGCTCACCTGCCGCCAGCAGCATTGGAAACTCCGGGTCCTTGGGCACTAGGTCTTCGAAGTTGGTCAGATCTGCCACTTCATCCAGCATCTCGCCCACGGCAAGGCGTATTTTGTTGTCCGCAAAGCCAAGCTCTTCGAAGCTGCTGGCAATATCGCTCTTGGAGAAGATAACCCCTGAGCGGCCCTGCAAAATAGCCTCAAACAGCGCGTTGCCAAGGGCCAGACCTTGGCCACTGAAGCCCGCCCGCAAGACGGCTTCGGTATGCTCGGTGGCGAAGCGCTGCGCTAACAGCCAGTAGGCTGCTGCTGCTGCTGCCCCTTCAGGCAATGCGGGGCCCAATGTGCGATACAGGATATAAGGCAAATATGGCCCCCAGTGCGGGTACTTAGTGATGGCCTCGAACATCGCAGGACTGAACGACTCTAATCCCTGCTGAGCAATGGCTTTAAGCGGATCGATTTCTGCCAGTTCAAAAGGCCGCAGAGCCTCTATCATGCGAGCATGAATTTCTGGCTCTGGCAAGGTGCCCGGCATAGACGGACACACCGGGGCGCGCAAATGATGGTGGTTTTCCGGATACTCGAAGTTAAAGAATGTGGATTCCCACTTTTCGTATTGGCTTGATGCCGGCAGCACATAATCTGCTTCCCTTGCGGTCTCGGTCATCGACACGTCAATCACCACCGACAAATCCAGCTTGCGCATAGCCTCGCGCCAGCGCTGTGAATCCGCCAGGGAGTGACAGGGGTTACCACTTTCGACCCAGAGTGCGCGATAACGGTTTGGATGCTCTGTCAAAATCTCTTCCGGAATCACGTTACAAGGCACCAGTCCGCCCACGATCCGCGCGCCCACTACAGGAGAAAGACGACCCTTAGGCTCATAACCAGCATCATCGGCCTCGGCCACATCATGTAGGGCAAAAAACTGGCCTATGAGAGATTTCAAAGGCGCTAACGTATTCGGCCGCCCGAAGTGTCCTGTGATCGTCATCATCAACAAGTTGAGATAGCTCAACAGCGTAGAGTGAGGCGCCATCTGCACACCCAAATCTTCGTAGTAGGCGCTAGTTTTCGACTTCGCGATGGCCTCAGCAGCAGCGCGTACGTCTACTGGGTTCAGCCCAGCAAACGCTGCGTAGCCATCGACATCGATATCCGCAAACCTATCCAGCACACGTTCAAGACCAAGGACGTTATCGTGTAACCAGTCCATGGGTATCAGGCTCTGCTGTATCACATGGGCGATCATGGCGCTCAGCGCCCAGGCATCCCGGCCAGGTTTCACGGCCAGGTGAATGTCTGCCAATTCAGCACTCTCGGTGCGTCGGGGATCGACCACGATGAGGGTTCTCTCAGGATCTTGGGAAACTTCCTTAAGCAGCACGCGAGCACGCTGAATGCTGTTCGACTGCCAAGGGTTTTTACCAACAATGAAAAGGCACTGGGTATGCTCCATTTCGCCATGCACATTGGTGCCGAACATGCGGCCCATCATCCAGGCGTAGCCAGTCTTCTCTTGAGCGAGTGCGTTGCTCTGAAAGCGCATGTCTAAGGCTTTAGACACTGGGCTGAAATAACTGCCGCCCAAATGATTGCCCTGCCCACCTCCGCCATAGCGGAAAATCTTGTCGCCACCGTAGGTTGCCTTAATAGCCGACATTTTTTCCGCGATCTCTTGAATCGCCACTTCCCACGAAATGGCGTCATAACCGCCATCAGCCCGGCGACGCTGAGGCTGAGAGATGCGGTCTTTGCCATTTTGATAGAAGTTGATCTGGGCAGCCTTGTTGCAGATGTAACCCCTAGACGCAGGATGGTCGCGATCACCCTTAACCTTAATGATCGAGCGGCCATCTTCGCCGCCAGTTTTTACCAAGATGCCGCAGTTGGCGTAACACAGGTTACAGGCCGTTGGCTGCCAATCGCTATTTTGTTCCGATACACCTTCGCTCATTTT
>JAYYHB010000158.1:0-3669 GCA_036157095.1 Pseudomonadota bacterium | reverse complement strand
TCGGAAAACTCTGCGCCCTGCAGACCGAATAGGCGAGCAAGTTTGCGCGCTGACGCTTGGCTTATAGACCTCAGTTCGTCCCGCTCTAATGACGCCTGATTGGCAATGCAAATAACAACATAGAGGCGCTGCAGCATTTCCAGCAACAAGGTGCTGAGCTGGGCTAGCTGGGCGTAGTGCTCTCCGGGTTTGCTGGCGGGTCGCAGATAGCCGTCCCTGCGGTTGATTAGCCCCATGCCGCTCAATGCTTGGAGTACTGGCTCTAAGGCTAATGCTTCGTCGATCGTGAGCTCTCGAGCGACGAATGGATAGATGATGCGACACTGTTCTGCCAGGTGCCGTTCTTGAATACCAGCCTTGGCGCGACTGACCAGTAGGGCAACCAGAGAAGGCGCAGCAAACAAATGCAGCACATTGTTGCGATACCAAGTCAACAGCGTGGCTGCAGACGAGTTGCAGCAGACCCAGGGTTCTTCAGTTTGTCGCCTAATGAAGCCAAGAGCAGCTACCTGATCGAGCATGTCGCCGCCGCTTTCGACGTTCGAGGTGAGGATGGCTTCGCCGTGCAGTCTTCGGGCTAGCTGCCGAAAACAGGCGACCTGGCCGCCCAGGGCATCATCGTGCATCGTCAGGTGGGTTCGCTGGGTGATGGCCAGTGCCACCAAATTAACGGGGTTGATGCTCGCGCGCTCATTAATGCTGCGCATAATGGATTGCCCAAGGGCGATCACCTTGTCATCACTCGAGGCCTGCAGCGCGTGATGATCGCTCAGCCACTTGTCGAGCTTGATGGGCGGGGCGACATTGACTTGCAAGGTGCCAAAATTTTGTCGTGTGACGTTAATGTTGGTAATCAGGTCAGATAGTCGTTCTTGTTGTTTCGCACTGCCACGCAGCTCCCTCAGATAGCTGGCTCCCTCGACGACTTTCTCATAACCAAAATAGATGGGCACGAAGGCAAGAGGCTTGGCTAAACCGCGCTGCTGATGCTCCAAACACAGCTTCAACAGCCCGTATTTGGGTGTTAGCAGCCGCCCACTGCGGCTGCGGCCGCCCTCAGGAAAGAATTCGATGCTATGACCGGCAGATAGAACCCGGTACAGGTACTCTTCAAAAACGGCCGTATACAGCGGGTCGTCGCGAAAGCTACGGCGCATAAAAAAGGCACCCCCCTGACGCAATAGGCGACCGACGACGGGAAGGTTCAGGTTATCGCCAGCTGCAATATGCGGCAGCATGATGCCCTTGGTGTACAGCAGGTAACTGAGCACGAGATAATCAATATGACTGCGATGCGTCGGGACATAGACAAGCGTGTGGGTATCGTTGAGTTCTCGAACACTATCCAGGCCGCGAATATTGACGCCGCTGTAGATGCGCTTCCAGAACCAAGTGAGAAAAATCAAAAACAGACGAACGGTACTATAGGTGAGGTCTGACGCGATAGTCTTCGCCATCCGATGGGCCTTTTGACTCAGTCTTGTTTGGCGGCCTGGCTTGCTGCGAGATTGCGCAGCATCAATGGTTTGAATCGTTTTTCTGACTCTCGGGGCTTTGACAACTTGATTCAGTAATGTGCGTCGGTGGGAGTGGTCGGGCCCCAAAGTCACGAATTGCATGGCTTTGAAGCGCATACGCAGCAGACGGGCTGCGCGCCTGCGCGCATAGTCAGTGCCTCGATCATGGGTCGCTAAATCCTGTAGGAGGATCGGATTACCAAAGCAAACGTGCACATCGCCTCGGTTAAAGATCAGACCGAGCAGACGCTTAAAGCCTGCGGTTGCCTGGCGCTGATCTGACGTTAGGGCTCTTACGAAGCTGTCCTTGGCAGATAGGGAGCGACCCCAGAAAACACAGACGGGCACGAGGATAATCTCTTGACGCGCTGATTCAGGCGCCTTTAGCAGTGAGCACAGTGCGGTCGGAATGGCGCGCATCGTGATTCGACCAGCCACGCCCTTGGCTAACGAGAGCAAGCTGCTCGGCATCTGCCAATCCTTGATGCCCAGCGGCTCAAAAGGCGAGTTAGGCCAACTGCTTTGCTGTGTCCCACGTATCAGCTCGACAGACTTTTCGACGATGAGGGCATCGGCCAAGGACTGAAATGGCTGCACAAATATGATGCGAGACGATTGCGGAAGAGAGGCAGTTACGGTCTGATCGGAATCCTGCGATCCGGCGCAAAAAATGTGCTCGCCGCTGAGAGAAGGCTCAATGCCTGCGGTGGTTATTCGGCGCCACAGCGACCGATTTAATTGTCGCCATTGGGTTGATGGTTTCTTTGTACTCATTTTCCCCTGATCCGCTGGGGAGCATACGTTATTCTCGGGGGGCCTTACCCTTGAAGAGGTCATCGGCGGTCATTGCGCTGCCTTTTGCGCCGCCTACTTCCCAGATACCGTCCAGCCGCTGATCGGTAATGGTCTGACCATCATCGCTGTTCGCGATCACGGTAGGTCGGATAAAAACCACCAGGTTTGTTTTGGTCTGGCGCTGGGTTTTTGACTTAAAGAGATTTCCTGCGATTGGGATGCTGCTGAGCACGGGAACTCGCCTGTTGGTATCTGTTACATCGTCCTGTATCAAGCCGCCTAAAATGATGGTCTCTCCAGACGTTGCGATCACCGTTGTTTCAATCGAGCGTTTGGATGTGACGACATCGGCAAAGGTCGAGTTGCTGACCGTATTGTTCAGAACGTTAGAAATGTTCTGGGCAACTTCCATACGAACCTCGCGGTTGTCATAGACGTGCGGCGTAACCGTCAGCTCAATACCGACGTCTTCGCGCGTTACCGTGGTGAAGGGATTATTGGCGCCATCAGTGGAAGTGGTAAAGGATCCCGATCTGAACGGCACCTCTTGCCCCACGAGGATTTTTGCCTCGGTATTATCCAGGGTCACGATACTGGGAGTAGAGAGCAGATTGGCATTTTCCATATTTGCTAGCGCGGTTATCACCGCGCCGAAGGAGATGCCGTCTAAATCGATTTTGGCCGCCGCAACGGTTGGCTGGTTGATCGCGCCTAGGCTGCTCAAGACGTTTTGATTTAGGGTTCCATCAGCTCCGCCTAGGTTGGCCAGCAGGCTGCCTAAGCCGCCGCCGAGTGCCGTGGAAACCAGGGGCACACTCTTGCCTCGTGCGTCTGCTCCAGCCAGTTCAATCCCGGCACTGAGATTGTCGGAAAGCGTGATCTCGACAATTGCCGCCTCAATAAGTACCTGGGCGCGGGAAGTATCCAAACGCTGCACAATACTGAGAATTTCGTTCATGACAGTCGGATCGGCGCGCACGACAATCGCATTAAGGCTCTTATCCGGCCGTATCGTGATTGCTCCGCCTTGGTTGGAGTCTTCGCGGTCTTCGTTCTGGCCAACTAAACTTTCGAGAATGCCCGCAATATTCTCTGCATCACCGTGGTTCAGCATAACAACCTGGGTTGCGTCGCTCGTCGTCGTCGGGCGGTCAAGCTTCTCAATGATCTGAATCAATTCTGCAATGGACCCACTCTGCCCTCGTAGCACGAGTGAGTTGTTGCGTTCATTCGCAATGATTTGTACGCGCTTGGGACCTTGGGCGTTCGGGCCTAGTTGATCAGGCGCAACCTTTTGCAGAATGTCTACCACATTGCCCACCCACGCCTCTTTGAGCGGCACCATCACAATGTCGTT
>JAYYHB010000157.1:0-8434 GCA_036157095.1 Pseudomonadota bacterium | reverse complement strand
GCGGCGTCTGCTTTACCGGCTCAAACGTATTGGACATATGGTCAGACGAAGCAGCTGCGGGTGTTTGCGGGGTGTCTAATTCTTGCAGCCAAGATTTAAACTCGTACAGACGATAAAACTCGGCCAGAGACTCATTGTTAGGCGGCGTCGGTATAAGATCAGAAAATGTCTGGGGTAAATCAAGGTCACACTTGATCTGAGTTAGCGCTCGGGAAAGAGGCAGTTGCTCTAAGCTGTCGCGCAAATTTTCTCCAACCTTGCCCTTCACCTCATCTGCTGAGGCCATCAACGCGTCCAGCGAGCCGAATTCATTTAACCACTTTGCCGCAGTTTTAGGGCCGACCTTCGGCACTCCGGGTATGTTGTCAACGGTGTCTCCCATCAGTGCTAAATAATCAACGATCAGCTCTGGTACCACACCAAACTTCTCTTTAACGCCCTCGGCATCCATGGTGGTTTCCGTCATGGTGTTGACTAGAGTGACAAAGGGCGTCACCAGCTGAGCCATATCCTTATCACTGGTAGAAATCAAGGTCTCGCGTTGCAAGACGGTTGCTTGGGCGGCATAGGTGCCAATGACATCGTCTGCTTCCACTCCCTCGACGCTGATTAGCGGTAGGCCCATGGCTTTGATCATCTCGTGAATGGGTGCAATTTGTTCGCGAAGGTCGTCGGGCATCGCGCTGCGGTTGGCCTTGTACTCGCTGTACATTTCATCGCGAAAGGTCTTCCCTGGCGCATCGAAAACTACGGCTAAGGGGCTGTTTGGATAGTCCTTGGCGAGCCTGCGCAGCATGCTAATAACTCCACGTATCGCACCAGTCGGATGACCGGTAGTGCTGCGCAGATCAGGAAGGGCATAGAAGGCGCGAAATAAATACGACGAACCGTCAACCAGCACCACCGGCCCTTGGTGTTCTGGCAACTTGGGGGTTACATTATCCGCCACTCGTGGCTCCCTGTATCTAGCAATCTAGTCGGTATAATTATGGCCTTACTTTCCCTGTTATCACCACAAAGGCGAAACGCAGCGATGAAAGCTGTGATGATATTTGTGATCGCCATCGCCGTAACCGCACTGCCACGACCAGCATCAGCCCAGCGGGGGCCTGACGTGGTGATCATTGCCGAAGAAGACAAGATGATTTACGAATTTCGGCAAAACGGTGAGTTACGCATGATCCGTATCGTGCCGACATTCGGCAAGCCCTACTACCTAGTGCCTACTGATCCCACCAAGGGTTTAGGAGACCTGCAAAGAGTAGATGCTTTAGTGCCTAGTTGGGTCCTATGGGACTTCGACTAAGTCCTACCGCGCTCGCAGCAAATACAGCCCAAAGTAGCTCTGGTCATCTAACCACTGACGCTGAATATCGAAGCCCGCTGATCCAGCCAACTGTCCAAATTCTACTGGCGTATATTTATAGGAATTTTCGGTATGCAGGCGTTCACCCGAACTGAAGAGAATATGCTCACCACAAACATCGACCCGTTGATCCACCAAACTGCGTAAGAACATCTGGATACAGCCAGAGGATTCGTTGTAGTGAGCTTCATGGGCGAATGCCAGGGGGTCAAAGTCTGTCTTCAGCACCCGATTAAGATGAACTAATGCATTCAAGTTGAATTGCGCGGTCACTCCTTCTGGGTCGTTGTATGCCAGTTCCAGCGTTTTCGCGTCTTTCTTGCAGTCCACGCCAATGAGCAGATGGCCCCCGCTGCCTAGGGTGCCTGCAACCCGGGCAAGGAACGTCCGGGCCGGCTCGGGTTCGAAATTACCGATGCTGGAGCCAGGAAAAAATCCAACCCGGTGCATATCATTGGTCTGTGGAGGGAGCGCGATGGCTTGAGAAAAATCGGCACAGACCGGAAAAACATGGAGCGAGGGGAAGTCCTCGGCCAAGGTCCGAGCATTGCGAAGCAAGAAATCTTTCGAAATATCAATGGGCACATAGGCGCGCGGCGACAGAGCTTGCAAGAGCTTGCGAATTTTCAACGATGAACCGCTACCGTACTCAACCACGCAACTATCGAGTCCAATGGTTTGCGTAATTTCCTCTAGATGAGCGTCGAACAAACTCAGTTCTATTCGTGTCGGATAGTAGGCGTCTAATCGCGTAATGGCTTCGAAGAGCCGAGACCCTCGCTCATCGTAAAAAAATTTGGGGGAAAGCTTTTTCGGCGATTCCCGCATCCCGCTGCATACTTCAGCAGTAATGTCGTCCATCGGGGGATGCAAATCAAAGAACGCAAACTGTTGGCCTGGGGTACTCATAAGTCTCTCGCCAATCGGACACCGCTAAACTGCCATCGATCTTTCGGGTAGAAAAAATTGCGGTAACTGGGGCGAATATGATCCTTCGGGGTGGCGCAGGAACCGCCGCGCAACACCCACTGGCTGCTCATGAACTTGCCGTTATATTCGCCCAGTACGCCAGGCAGGGGTTGGTAGCCGGGGTAGGGGCCATAATGACTGCTCGTCCACTCCCAAACATCGCCGAACATCTGGGAGTGACTGTTGCTTCGCGGCTGCGGATGCAAAAGATTCCGTTCCGCAAAATTCCCCTCTAGCTCCAGTTCAAAATTTGACGCGAGCTCCCACTCGAACTCAGTTGGAAGCCGGGCATTCGACCAAGCAGCAAAGGCAGCGCTTTCATACCCGCTGACATGGACAACGGGCGCGTTAGAAACGAGTGGTTGGAGACCGTCCAGCCGATACTCCCACCAAGCGCCATCTCGCCATCGCCAGTAAAGCGGATGATCCCAGGCCTGTTGCTGACGCTGTGACCAGCCTTCGGACAACCACAATTCCGGACGGTTATAACCATCGTCTTCCATGAAGGCTAGGTATTCTTCATTCGTGACCAGTCGATTTGCGAGTGAAAAAGGAGCCAGATAAACCCGATGCCTGGGCAGCTCGTTATCGAAGCAGAAGCCAGCAAGCGCCCCTATCTCTGTTAGGCCAGATTCGTATTCATTGAAAGTGAGCGCTCTCTGCGAAGGCGAGTGTTCATTAGCTGGGTCAGGTGAATCGATGAGCGGTGGGCACAGAGGGTTGTGGCCGAAATTGTACTTAATATCTGTTAACAATAATTCTTGATGCTGCTGCTCGTGATGCAAACCCAACTCCAATACCCGTCGGATAACCAGCTGGTCTTCCTCAGACATCGACGCTGCAATCAGGTCGCATAACCCCTCATCCACGAAGGCTCTATAAGACATTATCTGCGCTACGGTTGGCCTGGAAAGGTTGCCGCGCTTAGCTCGGGGGTAGGGCTCCCCTACACCGTTGTAGTAGGAATTGAACAGGTGCTCAAAGATCGGATGAAATACCGGTTTAGTGGGTAAGAACCGCTTGATCAAGAATGTTTCAAAGAACCAGCTGGTATGAGCGAGATGCCACTTCGGAGGGCTCGCATCTAACATCGGCTGCACCCCGAAATCTTCGGTTTCGAGGTGCTGGCATATCCATTGGCTCCGCTGGCGCACCCTCTGTACGTCTGACAATAGCGCCTGTAGAGGTTTCGCTGTTTGCGCGGGCGCAGTAATTGGAGGGTTGCCAATCACGGTCATAGTTGCCTTTATCGGGGGTGCCGAATTTTGCTGCAACGGCCCAACAAATCCCCGCCGAGCTGCCAGCGCGTTAGTACTGAGACGCTAGTGTTTGGTAAGTGAGCCTAATGGTCTCGGAGTCGTGTGGCAACTTAATGAAGCCGTGATAGTGGCCCCTGGGATTGATAATGACGATGTTGCCCGTGTGATCGACGGTATAAGCATCGGCTGCGATATCAGCAGAAGCACTTCCGGGAGGTGCGGGTTCGTCCAAGGGTACCTTTGCGAATGCAACATTAACTTGGGTCGTTAGCCCGACCAAGTCTTCTCTTGGGCCCGTGACGCCTAAAAAGCGGGGCGAGAACGCGGTCGTGTACCTTGCCAGGCTCTCGATGCTATCTCGCTCGGGATCCACTGACACAAGAATGCCCTGAAACTGTTCCGCCAATTCCGGGTCGCTGGCTTGCAGCTGTCGATCCACCTTGCCAAGGACTGACATACTAGTCGGACACACATCCGGGCAGCTTACGAAGCCAAAAAAAACGAAGCTCCAGCGGCCACTTATGCTGGATCTATCAAATGTGTTACCCATGTGATCTGTAAGTTCGAAAGCGGCGATATCTCTCGGGGTCGGCAACAAAAAAACGCCCTTATTGCGCATCTCCTCAACAGACAGCTGCGGTACACGCAGGACGCTGACGACAAACATGACTAACACGATGCCAATAAAGACTATGCAAAGAAGTACGGTACTTTTGATCGTGCTCATAAATTAGGCCGAAAGTGGGATCATTTCGATGGGTGCAGTGCTACTGACACCGAGAAAAAGATAGTGATCTACCAGCATGACCAAAAAGAGTGCCCCGAGGTAGAGGATCGAATAGCGGAATGTTTCCATCGGTGCTTTGTCGTTGTTATTTCGGATCAATACGATCGCCCAGTAGAGGAATCCCGCGCCCAAGGCGAGCGCGCCCGCAAGATACAGCGGGCCAGACATGGCGATCACGAAGGGCAATACCGATGCGACGACCAGCAAAATTGTGTAAAGAAGAATATGCAGCCGCGTAAAGGCCTCACCATGGGTCACCGGCAGCATTGGCATTCCCACGTCGGCATACTCGTCTTTTCGTTCCAGCGCTAACGCCCAAAAGTGCGGTGGCGTCCAGGCAAAAATAATAAGCACTAGCAGTAAGCCGCCCGGATCAATGCTGTTTGTCACAGCGGTCCAGCCGAACAAGGGTGGCGCTGCGCCAAAGAGGCCGCCAATCACGATATTTTGAGACGTCGCACGCTTGAGGTAGAGGGTATAAATAAGGCCGTAACCCACCCAAGACCCAAGGTTTAACCATGCAGTAAGTGGGTTCACTAAGAACCAAAGCAACGCAATGCCCAGCACGCCGGTTATGGCAGAAAAAATCATGGCTTGGCTATTTGTGACTCGACCCGTGGCGACCGGACGACTCTCGGTACGCGCCATCTTTGCATCGATATGTTGATCCGCCACATGGTTGACGACTGCGGCAGAGCCCGCGACAAGCGCTATGCCGAGACTCGCGTACAGCACCAAGTCTAGGGGCACAGCCCTAGGCGTTGCCAGAAACATTCCCACGACCGCGCATAGCAGCATCAGCACCACGACGCGGGGTTCACACATTTCCAGGTAGTCGTGCCACGTCGCACGCAATGCTATTTCACTCATGTTGGGGTGTTGCAGTGTTAAGACTGCACGGTTCTTAATCGGGGCGCGAAGTTTATCGTAACCAGTACCAGCAGCAACAGCGCGCCAACGGTGTTGTGCGCCGTGGCATTAAGTAACGGGAGCACCCATACCACGTTTAGTATGCCTAGGGTTATTTGAGCAATTAAGGCTGCAAGTAAGGCATAGCCAACTAAGGCGACTCGCCGCACCACCTGCATAACCAGGCCGCCCACCACAAAAAGAACAACGATCGCACCGATTCTATGTACCCAGTGAATGGCCGTACGCGCTTCATTTGTCATGATACCGCCCAGGTAGTTGGGACCCACGCTTTGAAAGATGTTAAATCCCTGCTGCAGATCCATTGGGGGTGCGTAGGTACCATCACAGCTTGGAAAATCGTAACAAGCCAAGGCGGCATAGTTAGATGACACCCAGCCACCCAGCATGATTTGCAGCGCGACGACCGCAAAAGCGACTCGCGCTAAAAGAGTCGGGGCCGGAAGTGCAGCAACAATCTGCGATAAGCCCCCCTGTCGCAGATACAAAAGCCAAATCAAACTAAGTGTGGTGAACCCACCCAACAAATGCGCCGTCACCACCTGAGGCCAGAGTTTCAGAGTCACTGTCCATGCGCCAAATGCTGCCTGACAGAGAATAATCACCATCAATACAGAGGCCAGGGCTAGGGGAGTATCTTCGCGCTCTCTTCCCCGATAGGCCATCACCAGCATTGAAAATACCAACACCAAAAGCGCACCGGCAATATACCTGTGGCCCATTTCCCACCAAGCTTTAACGAATTCAACGGGTGCACCCGGATATCGGGTTTCAGCCAATTCGACCTCTTCTACTTGGTCAGGAACAGTCAGAAAACCATAGCATCCCGGCCAGTCCGGGCAGCCTAATCCGGCGTCTGCTAGCCGGGTATAGGCGCCAACTGAGACCACCAGCAAGGCAAAAAAAACGCCAAAGCCCGCGAGCTTTTTAATTCGTGTATTAACCAATTTGAGAAACCTTCAATAGACGTTTGAGATCCGCTAGCAGCAACTTCGGATTGATATCGATTGGATAAAAAAACACCAGATTGCCATTCGGATCTACAATATAAATGCCTTCTTCAACTCTTCCCGAGCCAGCGCTGATACGAACCAAGTCCGGCTGATCATCTAGGGGCACAAAGTTAGAGCCGGTCGTTAGACCACGCCGCACACGCTTTGCCTCTCGGTTGAGCAATATGTGGGCGGCCCTAAGCTTCTGCAATGCCTGCTTACAGCTGTCGGAGCACTGGTCACTTACTGTCCAAAGCCACCACTGCCCAGAGGTGTCTAGGGGTACATTTTCAATCGTGCGCCAATCAAGCTGCTGCACAGTCACCGGCGGCAGCACGAAGGCACCATTGTTTGTCGTGCCCCAGCTTGAACCGCTCTTGGCTGCAAAGAACAGAAGGTACGATCCACCAAGGGAGAACGCAGCTATGACTAAAATTATGGTTAGCTGGCGTCTTCCGCTATTTATTGTTGTCTGCTGTTGCATTGTTTGAACTCTTTTCGTCTTTCACTGGTCGCCTAGATCATCGTTATTCCCTCTTTGCACTCTTGCCGAAGCGCTGAATCCGAGAAATAAATATCCCAAGACCAGGGCTGTCGCGAGCCCAAACCATGTCGCCGCATAACCCCTGTGTGTATCGTCTGATAAGCGCGAGGCAAAGGGCGCAGGCTCTAATACGCCAGGTTGGCCCGCCTCTAAACGAAGCTCTGAAGGCCACACCGACGCCGCGACGGCCATGCGCGAGATGTTCACCCGCTGAATGCGTTTAGGCCAATCGCTCGACCACTCTTGCGGTCCCCATGCCGGTATGAGACCTAATTCGGGCCAAACGGTCGCCACTAAAGATACCGTTTCATCAGGCATCGGTACTTGCGGTAATCGGTCCCGAGTTGCGGATGCAATGAAGCCGCGGTTAATCAGTACTCTGCCGATAGACGCTTCATTGAAAACCTGGAAAACCCAATAGCCGGTTTTCCCTTTGGAGATTTGATTATCTACTAGAAAAGCTTCTGGCTCATAACGTCCGTTTAATTTCAAAGCTTGAAAGGGCTGAGACATCAGATCAGCACTTACTGGCTTGGGCAATTCGGTTAGGCTATCCAAATACTGACCTTCCAGGTCGCGCTTGAGCGCTCCCCGCTGAACCTGCCAGTTACCAAGACTGAGCAACAGCGGCAACATCACGATGACCAATCCCGTCATCCGCCAACCTGGGGCGAACTTCTTCATCACTCGACGATCACAGGCTGTTGATACAATGAGTCGATTCCAAGTTGGAGCGCCCTAAAAGTGCTTAAAGTTATCATCGTTATTTTACTGATTTGCGTCATTCTAAGCTTGATGAGCGGGTTGGTTTTCTTGTTCAAAGATACAGGAAGGCCTGATAGTCGCAGATTGTGGTACGCGCTTGGAGTGCGCATCACCTTTGCAACATTATTACTGATTGCGATTGGCTATGGTTTTTATACCGGTGAGCTGCGCATGGGCATTAACGCGCCTTGGCATGGCGCAAGCGTTGCGGAATCTGTCACGCCAGCGGCTCCCTAGCGGCAACAATCTAAGTCGCAACAACCAAAGCGCTATCGATCTCAGCGGCATAACAAAACTCCAAGCTGCAACAAAAAAAGGGGCTCTCGCCCCTTTCTTGCATTACGGGACGGGGTCTAGAGAACGTATACAAATATAAAAAGTCCTACCCAAACCACGTCGACAAAATGCCAATACCAACTGGATGCTTCGAATCCGAAGCAATCCTTGGGCGAAAAGTGTCCTCTCATGGCGCGAAACAGTTGAATCAACAGCATGAACGTGCCAAGCGTGACATGAAAACCGTGGAAGCCAGTCAAAATAAAGAACGTCGATCCGTAAATTCCGCTGCCAAGAGTCAACCCCAGATCCTGATAGGCGTGAATATACTCTGCTACCTGAAGTACCAAAAACACTAGACCTAGCAGCACAGTGAATGCCAACCAACCGATCAGCTTTTGACGGTTCTCAGCTTTAATTGCATCGTGGGCAAAATGTACGGTGACGCTAGAACTCAGAAGAATCACTGTGTTGTAAAACGGCAGGTAAGCACTCCATGCGCTTACATCTGTTACACCAGGCGCCTCCATGCTTTGACCAGGATTC
>JAYYHB010000156.1:0-3205 GCA_036157095.1 Pseudomonadota bacterium | reverse complement strand
ACCTTCCTCAGCGGATCCGGTTACATCGCTGAGGGGGGCGACTATCGCATCGCCAACAACGCGCATAGCCTGCTGCTCAGATGTGGCCATCACCTGTGTGCATAGGCAAAACAGCATAGCGCCTAGCGCCCACCTCATCCGAAGGTTTCCTGTGTTATGGCGCTAAACCAATCCGCCGCGTGGGCGGCCTCTTGCTGTCGCAACGCTTGGGTAGCATCGATGGGACTGGCTCCGCTGGCCGCCGCAATCGCGGAAAATTCACCGTTGTCGGTTCGATAGGCACCGGCGACGGAAATCGCGTGACCGGGCTTAAGGTAGGAATAACAGGTATTCGCCAACACCGTTGGTTCTGGCCTGATACCTCGAAACAGGCGCACGAGGGCGATTGCACAGACCTTGGCCTGGGCATTGGCGGCGAAGGCCGACTTCGGCATGGGTGCGGCAATTGCCGCGTCGCCGATCACATGAATGTTCGGCTGTCGATTCGATTCAAAGCTCACGCTTTCGACCGGGCACCAACCAGAGCTATCAGTCACCCCTGCTCGATGGGCAATGTCTCCCGCCTGCTGCGGCGGGATTATGTTCGCAACATCCGGCTGATAGGTATCAAAGTCGGTATGAACTCGCATGTTTGCGGGTTCCACGCGGATCACACGACCGTTATTGGAGGCACTTTGCCAGCGAATAATATCGCCGTATAGATCCCGCCAGCCTTGCTGGAACAACGCCTGTTTAGAAAATCGATCGTTGCTATCCAGTATGAGAATCCGCGCCTTAGGCTTAGCCTGTTTGAAATAGCTGGCTATCAAACTGGCTCGCTCATAAGGGCCCGGCGGACATCGGTATGGTGCGGGTGGCACACTGATTATCGCCAATCCATCGTCAGGCATGGCCTGCAGCTGACGTCGCAGCAGCGTAGTTTGAGCACCCGCCTGCCAGGCATGAGGCATGTCCTGAGCACCCTGTCTCGAGTAGCCGCTTAGCTGATCAAAATTAAGCTGCACGCCTGGCGCCAAGACTAGCCGGTCATATTCAACTCTTTCACCACCCCGCAGCATGACCCTTTGCTGAGCGCCATCCACATCCACGGCATAGCCCTTAATCACCTGTACACCGGCCGCGGCCAGAGCTTTGTAGTCGAAGGTTTGCTGGTTTAGCTCGCGTTCACCAGCCAGCACGAGATTGCTCATCGGACAGGCGGTATATCGCGCACGTGCTTCGATCAGGGTCACCCCAAGCCTCGGCTCTAGCGCCTTGGCGAAACGCGCAAGGGTTGCACCGGCGAAGCCCCCGCCAATAATCACTAGTCGACCCAGAATTTTGCTTGCCAGGGGGTATCGAAAAATAAAGGGCGCCATGGCCAGCCCCGCGATCACCTGGCGCCTGCGAATACTCGTCACGGGCCTGTGCTCTGGGCAGCGAGCGGGTTCTTCTGCGATGCGAGGGCCTCGGCGATACCGCGTATTTGCGCTTCATCGTAGGCGTTTACGAGGCGGTGCATGGCGGAATCGCCGCCTTCCTGTCTGAGCGCGAGCATTTGCTGTTCGAGCACTCGCGCATCCGACACCAGTGCAGGTACAGCGACACCGGACAATTTGCCGTGACAGCCTGAACAAACGGCGGCCTGACTTGCGCTTTGGCTCAAGGCGCTAGGTGCTCCTTGGGCATGACCACCAAGGGTCAGCCCGAGGACAAGCATCGGCAGAATCGCGTGATAGCGCCCCACCGATTAAGCCCGCAGGCTTTGATCCCTCATGGGCAGCTGACGAACGCGCTTGCCCGTGGCCGCAAAGATCGCGTTCAACACCGCTGGGGCAGCCACGCCAATGGTAGGCTCGCCTACACCACCATAAAAACCGCCTGAGGGCATGACGATGACTTCCACCTTGGGCATGGAAGCGATTTTCATGGACGGATAGGTATGGAAGTTATCCTCCTGAATCTCACCGTTTTTCAGGGTGTTTTCACTGTACAGGGCCGCCGAGAGTCCATACACGAACGAGCCCTGTACCTGAGCTTCGATTTGCTGAGGGTTCACGGCAATTCCACAGTCCGTGGCCGCCACGATGCGGTGCATGTTGAGGTTGCCGCCCTCGTCAACGGTGACTTCGGCACAGGCCGCAACGTAGCTGCCAAATGAGTGCAGTACTGCCAGCCCCCTACCCATGCCGTCGTCCTTACCCCAACCGCCCTGTTCGGCGACGGCTTTCAATACCGCAGCACTCTTGGGCTGGTTTTTCATCAGCGCTAGGCGAAACTCCAAGGGGTCGCGACCTGCGGCATGGGCCATTTCCTCTAGGAAGCACTCCATGTAGATGGTGTTTTGGTTAACATTCACACCCCGCCAAAATCCTGGGCGAATGGGTGGGTTACGCATGGCGTGGTCGACCAGCACATTAGGTATGTCGTAGCAGATCGAATGATCATCCATGGCGGGATTCAGGCCAGCCTTGATCACACCTTGGAATTGCAGGTAGTCCGCGCCTTCGACCAGCGCGTGGGGCATCAGTCCTGCCAAAATCGATTGACCGGAGATCCGCATGTGTAGGCCCGTTAAATTGCCATCAGCATCCAAGGTTCCGCGCATTTTTGCCATGGTGCTTGGGTGGAAGAAACCATGCTTTTGGTCTTCTTCCCTAGACCACTGCAGTTTGATCGGCGTGCCGGGAAAGGCCATGGCGATCTTAACGGCCTGATGCACATAGTCACCGGCGCCGCGACGGCCAAAGCCGCCGCCCAAAATAGTCTTGTAAACCTCACACTGGTTCAGGGGCAACCCTGACGCTGCGGATGCTGCCGCCAGCGCCGCCTCACCATTTTGCGTCGGACACCAAACTTCACAGCGATCCTTCGTGAACAGTGCCGTAGCGTTCATGGGCTCCATCGGTGCGTGGTTTTGCGAAGGGCACTTGTAGACGGACTCAACGATGGTTTCCGCTGATGCAAAGGCTGCTTCGACATCGCCTCCCCAGTTCCCAACAAAGGCCTCGTCTGCGCTCAACCCCTCTTCAAGCATGGCGGTTAGCGTCGCATCGTCGTAATTGGCGTTAGGGCCGAGATCCCACTTGATCGGTAGCTTCTTCAACGCGGACTGCGCCTGCCACCAAGTGTCGGCGACGACGGCCACACCGTCGGTACCTTCGTCGGTAACGACGGCTACCGCGCCTTTGACCCCGGGCATGGCACTGATCGCGCTCTCGTTAAA
>JAYYHB010000155.1:0-3870 GCA_036157095.1 Pseudomonadota bacterium | reverse complement strand
ATGACCTTCTACGCCCCGATCTTTACCCAAAGAAATCACCCGAGGTAAGCTCATAACGCCTGACCAGCCAGCATCAAAGCGTGCCTCAATGCCGGCCAAGTCCAATAGCCACGCCCACATAATTCTCCTCCCCTGATCGTCGAGTAGACTCTCTGGAGCAAAAAAAACATTGTCGGTCCAACTCATTTGCCCATGAGCTTCAGGATAGAACTGCTCGTTTTTCCACTCGCCAACATAGTAGCGACAGCCCATCTGATGGCTGATGCAGAGCAATATGTCCTTATCCCCCAGCCGAAACAATTCCGCACAGGAGACATCTTCATTAAGCGAAACCCCGTCGATACCATGAGCAAACAGGTCGCCAACGTAGCGCCACTCACCGTCCATGGTCGAGGATTTGGCAATGGCAGGATGCTCACCACCGAAAATCGCGTAGTAATGCCCGTTTTCATACCACGCAAAGGGATCCCAAGATCGATAGCGCTCTTGACCCGGAGCATGGCTCGACGTAGGCGGCGTGATCGGATTTGCCGCCAGCTTCTCCCAGTCATCGAGATTGTCATCGAGCGCAACCGCGAGAGCATTACCCTGCCCCACTTGGTGATAGCAAATGGTTGGCACCTCGTTTTCATTGAGAAAGCAGTTGCCACTGTACATACCCTCAACCAAACCTGTGGGGTGGTGCCGCCAGTGGCACAAATCAGTACTGGACACATGCCCCCAATGATCGGATTTCTTGCCGAGACGCTTGTCTTGAAAGATATAAAAAAGGTGGTACCGGCCCTGCCAAAAAATGGCCCCATTGGGGTCGAAAGGCATGGCAACGCCCTCGGGTGCGACAAAGTGATACCCCGGTCGCCAGCGATCGTTTAACAATTGCTCACGATGGTCGCGCACAACCATCGCGGTCGCATCGATGGCATCCTTAAGGGCCTGACTTGCATCGTCCATTGGTCCGGATTCCCAGTCGACCACTTGGGAGTAGACAATGCGCCAGACACCGTCGGCTTCTTTACGCAGTTGGTGCTTTTGTGTGGTTCTGCCTTTTTCGGTGTCTGTGCGCACTGGGCTGAAGGTAGCCTCATCACCATCGACAAGGATCTCGACAGTGCGCAAATCTATCGTGATCTCGAGCTTGGCATCGCCAACGGCGGAGGCAATATGCCAGTCTTTTTGGGTACGCTTTGTGAACCCCTTGTCGTCTGTCCACTGGTCTGAATAAGAGCTCACAACCGCGTCGACGTCGTCATTCATTCGTGCAGCGACATGGGCCTGCATGGCCGCTAAAACCTCGCTTTCCACACTCACCGCAATATACTCCCAATGGTTGACCGTTTGACCCTACGCAGGCGCCTGATAAGACTCAAGCGAGGGCCTGCTTATGCCCCCCAAAAAATCTAGATCCGTTGGTTTGTGGCAAGCGAGAACAAATTTGGGGGAATTACCCCCCATACAGCTACTGGCCTCTACAGCCTGCGGGGCCCATCATATATCTTGCATTAAGTATCAATGTAGCAATGATTGAGGAGGGTTCATGACCGCAAACTACGAAGAAATACGCTACGACGTTGAAGATGGTGTGGCCACCATTACCATCAACCGACCGGATCAACTCAATGCCTTGACGGATTTGACCCAAGCCGAGATTCGTCACGCCTTAGGGCTGTCAGAGAGCAATCCAGACGTTATTGGTACCGTGCTAACCGGCGCGGGTCGCGGATTTTGCTCCGGCGTAGACATGAACGCCCTAGGCGGCATGAGCGAGGCCGGCAAGCGGCTCGGCAATAGCTACGAACACCTCAAAGCCGATCCGGGCAACCCCGACGACGACCCGAATTACAAATCATCGCCGAGCTACTTTCTTGGCCTGCGCAAACCCCTGATAGCGGCGGTTAACGGCGCTGCTGCTGGGCTTGGCTTTAGCTATGCGACGTTTTGCGACATGCGCTTTATGGATAGAAGCGCCAAGATCGTGACCTCATTTGCACCGAGGGGCCTTATCGCGGAGCACGGTACCAGCTGGATGCTGCCCAAGTTGGTCGGACCTTCAAATGCGTTGGACATGAATTGGAGCTCGCGCAAAATCAATGGCGAAGAAGCTTTTCGCCTTGGCTATGCGAACCGACTTTGCGAGGACGGTGAATGCGTTGGGGAGGCCCAGCAATATCTTAAGGACATCGCGCAGACATCAGCACCGATGTCGATCATGATGATGAAGCGACAGATTTATAAGCACCTCAGCAAAGAGCTTGGTGACGCGATGAGCGAATCCAACGTCTGGATGGACGAGAGTCTGGCACGCAGCGACTTCAAGGAAGGAGTCGCTTCTTTTGTTGAGCGTCGCCCGCCAAGCTTCGAAAAAATAAAAGTTTCCGACTAAACCCAGAAACACGGGAGCAAACCATGGCCTTTGGTACGATCGATGCAACTACCCATGACTTCGTCACCACCATTACGCTAAACCGGCCAGAGAGGTTAAACGCTCTTACCTTAACCATGGCCAATGAGCTGTTCGAAGCCCTGCATACCCATGACCAAGACGACGCGACCCGCGTTTTCATCATTACTGGCGCAGGGCGAGGCTTCTCAGCTGGTGCAGATCTTGCGGACTCGGCGAGCGAAATGCATCAGGCCATTAACAGCCCGACCCTGGCGGAACGACTGTATCAGGCGTTGTTCGATATTGAAAAACCTATTATTGCTGCAATTAACGGCGTTGCAGTTGGCGGAGGCTGCACACTGACCCTGCTTTGCGACATACGACTTGCAGCCGAGAGTGCCCGATTTCAACTACCCTTTACTAAGCTCGGCATATCGGCGGAGCTTGGTTCAACCTATACGTTGCCCAAAGTCGTCGGCTCAGCAAAGGCTATGGAATTAGTGCTGACGTCAAAAATGATCAGCTCTGCCGAGGCTCTTGAGATCGGCCTGATCAACCACCGCATCGCGGATGATAAGTTACTGGCCGAAGCAAGCGAGATGGCGTCACATATTGCCAGCTTGCCACCGCTATCGGTTCGCACCAACAAAGCAGCACTAAAGCAGGCTGCCGATCAACAGACACAGTTTCGCACCGAGAATATGGCCCTGGCCATGCTCAAACAAACCGCTGACGCCAAAGAGGCCGCAGCAGCATTTCGCGAAAAAAGAGACCCGGTGTTCAATGGTCGCTGACAGGTTTACCGGACACAGCACCTGGCATCGAGCAACACTTACCTGAAGAAGACGGAGGCGATATTTTAATGACCGAAGAAGAGGCTTATCTGTTCGATCTTCGAGGCTTCATTGTCGTCAAAAACGCTTTACAGTCGAACCAAATTGACGATCTATCCCAACGACTGGAAAAGCATCGTAGCAGCAATTTCAATCCAATCCTTGGATCAGACCGAACGATATTGGACGAAGACAAAGATGCCTGGTCAGCCCCATCCTTACTCGAGCTTGGTGGCACCTACCTAGATCTGATCGATCTACCCACCATCTCGCCATACTTGACCAAACTACTCGGCGAGCACTATCGCCTCGACCACGACTACGCCAAGATCGACAGCAAAATGCCTGAACGAGAAAAAACGCTGTATCTGCATGGCGGCGGTCAAGGCGCAGGCGGCCCAGCAGATCTTGTAGGCCCAAGTGACGGCGGCCAGTGTTTCTACCGCTACAGCAATGGCCGCTTCTTTAACGGTCTGGTGGCGGTGGCGTTCGAGCTGGACGATGTGCAGGCAAGCGATGGCGGCTTCGCATGTGTACCAGGCAGTCATAAGTCAAATATCGGCTTGCCAGCAGCATGGCGCCACAGCAAAACTCAAGCCGACATTCCTGACTTCGTGCAGAGAGTCGCTGCGGCCGCTGGCGATGCAATTATTTTCA
>JAYYHB010000154.1:0-3451 GCA_036157095.1 Pseudomonadota bacterium | reverse complement strand
ACATTGTTGAGGACTCAACCAGTCAGGTGATTTTTGCATCGGCGGAGTTAGCCCAGACCCGGGATCTTGCCGCGCTAATACCCAACTGCAAACACCGCTACATTTTGGGTGACGCAACGTCGGCGTTTGCAGGATTCTATGAAGACTTTGAACAGGCGATAAGCGCGCAGCCGAAAAACCCCATTCAAGATGAGCGTGCTGGCGATACCATGCTCTATAGCTCCGGCACCACCGGAAAGCCCAAGGGCATCAAGCGGCCCCTATCAGGTGCCCATGTCAGCGAAGGGCTGCCGGGGGTGGAGATAAATAACCCCTATGGCATGAATGCTGACACCGTCTACCTGTCGCCGGCACCGCTATACCACGCAGCGCCGTTTGGTTTTTGCACCCGCGCCTTGGCGCTTGGCGGTACCGTCGTGATGATGAAGAGCTTCGATCCGCAGCTAGCCCTTGGCTATATTGAGCAATATTCGATTACCCATTCGCAATGGGTGCCCACCATGTTCATTCGCATGCTGAAGCTTGAAGAGGATATACGCAGCCAATATGACCTAAGTACCCATACATGCGCCATTCATGCCGCGGCTCCCTGCCCGAAAGAAATCAAACAGCAAATGATGCGCTGGTGGGGGGCCATTCTGTGGGAGTACTACGCTGGTACCGAGAGAAATGGCACCTGCGTTATTGGCCCGAAGGATTGGCTCGCTCACCCTGGCTCTGTTGGTCGTGCTTATAACAGCGTATTGCGCATCTGCGATGAGAACGGTGAAGAACTCACCGCAGGCGAAGAAGGCATGATCTACTTCGAGCAGAACGTGCGCAGTTTCGAGTATCACAATGCGCCGGATAAGACCCGGGCAGCCACCCATCCAATCCACGACAATTGGACCTCTCTTGGCGATGTCGGCTACGTCGATAAGGAAGGGTATTTGTATCTAACCGACCGCAAGGCCTACATGATCATCTCAGGTGGTGTGAATATCTATCCTCAGGAAATTGAGGATGCTCTCATATTGCATGAGGCGGTTCAGGATGTAGCCGTTTTTGGCGTACCCAATGAAGACTTCGGTGAAGAGGTGAAAGCTGTCGTGGAACTAGCCCCGGGGCATACGGCTAGCGAGGAAACCGCCGGTACCCTAATGGCTTTCGCCAAGGCCAATTTGGCCGGGTACAAAGTTCCCCGCTCCGTTGATTTTATCGACGTACTACCGAGGCTTCCGACGGGTAAACTGTATAAACGTCTGCTCAAAGAGCAGTATTGGCCCGCAAAAAATTAGGGCTCATCAGAACTTAAGTACACTCTTTGCTGCCGGGCGTTGGCAATAGCGCTCATTCCAGGCACAAATTCCGGGATAATCGGCGATCACATCGACTTTGCCAAAGCGAGCAAACTGCAGGGCTGACTGCAGCGTGCAATCCGCGATGGAAACCTCTTCGCCTCCAAGTAGAGGGCGACCGTCGCTGAGTATGTTTTCAATATAGGTCAGGGCTTTGGGCATGCTGGCCTGAATTTCACTGGCCACCTTGGGGTCCTTGGGCAGACCCAGAGGCGAATTGACCGCATGCACATAGCGGCCTAGATTGTTGGCAAAGCGCAATTCAATAGTGCGCTCCATATCTCTGGCCAGGCCGCGTGCCACAGGATCATCACTCTGTAGGCTGTCGTCGGGAAAGAGGTCTTCCAAAAAGTAGATGATAGAAAGTGACTCGACAATGAAACGACCGTCTTCCAACTCCAGTGTGGGTACGGCACCAAAGGCGTTACGCGCCAAATGCTCTGGCTGATTTTGCTCTCCCTTTAGCGTATTTACCCGGACATGTTCGATGTTTAAGTCCGAACCCCGCGCCTCGCGCTCTGCTACATACAGCATAACCTTGGTGGGGTTTGGTGCTGCAGGCACTCCGTATAACTTCATCATCTCCACATCTCCTATTGTCTTGCTCGCTGTTGTCTTACCTGTTGTTGTTTTTCTTGCCGTGGCCTTACAGGCTATCGTCTGTCGGTTTATTTTTTATTCTTGGTAGCCGACCGCCGGCTTGCATTTTGTGTCCAGACGATTTACCAAATTTGCTAAGCGTTCGTAGCGCGCTTTGTTGCGCGGCACGGGGTGAATACATAGGATTCTATCCTCTATCAACGCACCAAGACTAAGCATGAACAAAACCTCCGGCCTAGCAAAGAAAAAAACACCGATTCAATGGCGTAAGGCCATCAGCGCCATGCGCCGTTTAATCGCTAACCCCGAGGCAACAGAAGAAGTCTTCGTCATTATTGAATCCCTCGCTGGCAACGCACTTGAAAAGGGTTTTCGGCGATTTAAGGCGACAGCAACGGGCCAACGGATCCTTGCTGAAAAACGGTCTCTTCTAAATTCACTGCGCGACCGTGAAATGCTGTCAGAGCAACCCAAGTCTTCTCTTGCCGCCCACTACTTAAATTTTGTGATCAAGGAAGAAATCAGCGCCGATGGGTTGGTAGAGCCTAGTGAAGATATGCGCTCAACCCGTAATCTAGACGAAGACTTACTACTATTCGCTAACCGGCAGCGGGATATGCACGATCTTTGGCATACCCTGACCAACTATGGTCGCGACGAACTCGGTGAAGTCTGCCTACTTGCCTTTACCTGTGCGCAAAGCCCAAACCGAGGCATCGCCTTCATCACGCTTGTAGGTGTCTATCAGATGATCAAGCGTTACGGCTGGGATGTACCGGGGACGGTTCTTGGCGCATATCGAGACGGCAAAAAAGCGCAATGGCTACCCGCGCAAGACTGGGAGGCACTATTACAACAGCCCATTGGTGAGGTACGGTCTAAACTCAATATTCGACCGCCCCGGCGCTATCAGCACATCAGACGTTTTGAGTTAATGGCAGACGCCTGATTCGTCTAGATACCCCGACAGATACTTCAACCAAGGCCCACCATGAACAATTATGACTACATCATAGTGGGGGCTGGCACCGCTGGCTGTGTACTCGCAAATCGCCTATCGAAAGATCCATCCAAAAACGTTCTGCTGCTCGAGGCAGGCAAAAAAGACAACTACTTCTGGATCGACATTCCTGTGGGCTATCTCTTCACCATTGGCAATCCACGCACTGACTGGTGTTTCGAAACGGAGCCCGAAGCGGGCCTCAACGGCCGCAGCATCGGCTACGCTCGTGGCAAGGTCATTGGTGGCTGTTCTTCCATCAACGCCATGATCTACATGCGCGGCCAAAAGTCAGACTACGACCATTGGGAGAGTATGGGCAACCGCGGCTGGGGTTGGAGTGATGTGCTACCCATATTTCGCCGCTCCGAGGACTACCAGCACGGTGCCGATGACTTTCACGGTAGTGGTGGCGAATTACGTGTCGAAGAACGCCGAGTCAACTGGGAAATTCTCGACGTTTGGCGCGAAGCTGCGGAGCAGTGCGGAATTCCAAAGATTGATGAATTTAACC
>JAYYHB010000153.1:0-4792 GCA_036157095.1 Pseudomonadota bacterium | reverse complement strand
GCCTTTGAACGGATGTCTGACCAAGTAACCGCATTGATCGAAGCGCGGACAAAAGAGTTAGAAGAAGCCCGGGATGAGGCGTCGGAAGCCAATCTGGCGAAGAGTAAATTCCTTGCCAATATGAGTCATGAATTACGCACACCGTTGAATGCGATCATTGGGTACAGCGAATTGTTGCTGGAAGATGCTGAAGATGACGGTCTGGAAGACATGGCGGAGGATCTGAAGAAGATCACCGACTCCGGTGTGCATTTGCTAGGTTTAATCAACGACATTTTGGACCTGTCGAAAATCGAAGCAGGCAAAATGGAGCTGTTTATTTCCGATTTCGATATCAGCAGCATTATCAGTGTGCTGAGAAGCATGGGTGAGCCGCTGGCGTCAAAAAATAACAGCCGCATTGAATTCGACGTAGCAGAAGACATTGGTGGCATGCGTGGTGACGAGACTCGGTTGCGCCAATGCTTGATCAATTTGCTCACCAATGCCTGCAAATTTACCGAGGACGGTGTGGTTACGGTGACTGCGCAGCCTATGCGCTTGGCAGGGATCGAGTGGCTAAATTTCGAGATTGCTGACACGGGAATCGGCATGAACGAGCAGCAGGTCATTAAGGTGTTTGAGGAATTTACCCAGGCCGAAGACGACACCACGACAAAGTATGGCGGCACAGGACTGGGATTGCCGATTACCAAGCAATTGACTGAAATGATGGGGGGGCAGATCAGTGTTGAAAGTGTGCCGGGGCAGGGCTCGACCTTTCGTATTCGCGTGCCTCGCACGTATCAAGAACCACAGACATCCGATCCTGTGGAGCCCAGCGACGAAATTTGGGAGGCAGTTGAAGGCGCGCAACGTGTGCTGGTGATTGATGACGACGTCACTGTGCATGATCTGGTCGCACGTAATATGCCTGACGACTACAGTCTGAAGTTTGCTCAAGACGCGAAAACCGGTATGCACCTTATTCGCGAGCACCGTCCGGACTTGGTATTGCTGGACATTATGCTGCCAGATCGCGACGGCTGGTCGGTTCTCAAAGAGATGAAGGCTGACGCAGAACTGTGTGATACACCGGTGATAGTCGTCAGTTCACTGGAAAAAGACCTACAGAATTCAAGCCTTGGGGCAAATTCCCACATCACTAAACCCATCGATCGGCAACTGTTGCTTGAAGAAGTCGCCTCAGTGTTTAACGGCGACAGTTCAGGCAAGCGGGCACTGGTCGTTGACGACGATCCAGACGCTCGGGACTTGGTCAGCCGTACCCTAGCGAGTATGGGCTTAGATGTCAGCGGTGCCGAAAACGGTCAGCAAGCGCTGCAAATGCTCGATCAATCTTTCGATTTAATCGTTTTGGACTTGTCCATGCCGGTTATGAATGGTTTCGAATTCTTGGCCGAATTCAACCAACTGGATCTACCTCAGCGGCCCCATGTCATCGTCTTTTCTGGAATGACCCTGGATGATTCGTTGCGGGAAACCCTTAACGATTTGCATGCCGGGCTTATTGACAAGAACGAAGAAGGGGTGGCTCAAAAACTGCGTCAGATGACCAAGAGTTTAGTTCGGAAAGCAGACTGATCATGGCCGCTAAAGTGCGCCAACTGATCCAGAAACTGCGTTATCTGATTTTTATTTTTTCGGCGACGAGCCCGCTATTCCCGTTCTTTTTGGTGGCGTTGTTTTTCCTCGCCATTGTGTTGTTGGGCATGGGCGCCTACTTTGTGGGCCTGTTCTCACTAGACAGCCTATCGGCAGAAGGCATCGACAATCAGCTCGATGGTGGCGTGATCGATACGTTCTGGTGGTCTTTGAAGCATGTGCTGGACCCTGGGGCATTTTCCGAAGATTACGGGGCGCCGTTCTTAGTCAAAGTCTTTGCGTTTGTGAACACTTTGATGGGGCTGCTGCTGGTAGGTGCTCTGATCGGCTTTATCGTCAATTCCATCAATTCCATGATGGATCAGGTGATGCGTGGCTCGGTTAAGGTAGAAGAAAAGCGCCACGTCGTGATTCTTGGCTGGAACGATAAGGTGCCTTCCATCATCAACATCCTGGCCCGTGGTCGTAATCGCATGATCGTTGTGATCCTGTCAGCTGAAGAGCCCAGAGAAGTACGAGAACGTTTGCGCCAGCGGTTGAAAGAACGACCTGGTTTACGGGTGTTGCCGCAGCGTGGCTCGGCGCATCTAACCTCAGAGTTGGATCGGGTCGCGTTGCGTCAAGCGGCAGCGGTGATCATGGTCGCCGATGATAGCGATCGAAAAAATGTGGTGTCGGCGGATATCTCCAGCATTAAGAGTTTGATGTTGCTCAAGAGTTTTGATTTTAGCCAGGCTGAGCGCCCGAATCTGGTGGTCGAAGTCTCTGAGGACAGCACACGCGGTTTGGTTGAAGGCATCAGCAATCCGCCCGTTCCCTCGGTTTCTGGGGGGGACTTTATTGGCAAAACGTTGGTGCAATGCGCCCGCAACCCGGGCTATTCGAACATCTACACCGAATTGTTGGCGTTACGTGGTTATCGCCTGGTGATTGCCGAGTTTCCGGAATTTGAGGAGGCGCTGTTTGGCGATGTGGTAGCGCAGTTTGAAACCGCCATACCTATTGGGGTGAGTTGGGTAGAAGACGACGGACGTAGGGCGATCATTCTGAATCCCGAGTTAGATTATGACCTAGGCCCTGGCGACGAATTGGTCATGCTTTCTCGATTTACCGGGGATCTGGCATGGAGCCCAACGGATTTCACCAACTTAAAACGCTTAGCGCAGCCGCGTTTCGATGCCAGCGCCGACGTTGATCAGGTTGAGCTGATGCCAGGCGACAGTCAGAGTCGGTTAGAGCGCGTAGCTGTAGTGGGCTACTCCAGCTCCTTTCGCAGTGTTCTAGAAGCTCTGAACGGCCATGCCACCGAGCAGAGCCATGTGCTGTTGCTCAACGAAGCGTCGAAGCATGATGTGTTGCCTCTGCCAGATTTAGACGAAGTGCGGGAACTGTTTCCCAATCTGGTCATCTCTGTGGAATACATAGATTTTGAAAACGGTTCTGATCAACGTCTGGTAGAACTCATAGGTGCCCAGGAAGCACTCGTTCTGCTGGCGGACGAGTCTGTTGCAGGTGCGGACTCCGATGCCGGTGTGGCGGTGAACCTACTGCGCTTGTCTGGCGCCATTGCAGCGAATACCGAGTTGAATGTCGTGATAGAAGTCTTTGAATCCGCCAGCAGTGACTATTTGGCGCCGTTGCCGGTGACCGACGCGGTATATGGGCCAGAGCTGCTGAGCATTCAAATGGCTCAGATCGCAATGCGTCCAGCGCTGGCGCCGGTGTTTCGCGAGTTATTGAACGCAGGGGGCATTGAGATGCGGGTGCGGCCGTTGGCGGCGTATATGACGGTCTCAGACACCATCGACTTTGCGCAACTGCAGCATATTTGTTTAAGCCGTAACGAGTCAGCCTTAGGCATTGCTCGAGCCGGAGCATCTGGCGAGGTGATTTTTTGCCCTGGTACGGAGCGATTGCCCGCCATGGTCGATGACAAGGTCGTTGTCTTGGCACAACAGCTCTACGTGTAGAGCCCGTCGTGATCGCGTCTTGGGTCGCGCCGCGACGTTATGAATAAAACGCCTAGGGTTAGAGCAGTGCGGTAATTTTTTCCAGTAGCCGATTAAGGTTAACCGGTTTGGTGTCGAAATCGTCGGCACCGGCGTCCATAGCTTTAATGCGATCTTGTTCGAGCGCATGGGCGGTTAGGGCGATGATCGGAATGCTTTTAAGATCGTCATCCGCCTTTGCGTTAGAGGTGGCGGTCCAACCGTCCATGACCGGTAGACCCATGTCCATCAGCACCAGATCGGGTCGATCCGCACGCATCATGTCCAAGCCCTCTTGCCCATCGACGGCAATAGAGATGTCGTAGCCTTTGCGCTTAAGTCGCCGTGACAGCATGTCGCGGTTCATTTCGTTGTCTTCGACGATCAGGATATTCGGCATAATTAAATTTCTCTGTGTTCACCAAAGGTTAACAAAACGAGCCATCCAATCAAATGACAACCGAGGCAGAAGGTCGCGATGAAGCCATTACTCGGTCTTCATCGCGCCTTCCTTCGAGTCAGTTAGGCAACCTCGACGATCTGCTGTGCTGCAATCAGTTTGCCTTGCTCGGCAGATTGTTGAAACGATTCGATTTGGTCGAAGTTCATGTAGCGGTAAACCTCAGACGCCATAGAATCGATTTTAGAGGCGTACTCCATGTATTCCGTCGGGGTTGGCAGGCGACCTAGAATGCCCCCTACCGAAGCCAGCTCTGCAGACGTCAGATAGACATTGGCGCCATCGCCGAGTCGGTTCGGAAAGTTCCGTGTCGAAGTAGACAACACGGTCGTGCCGGCCAATACCCGGGCCTGGTTGCCCATGCACAGCGAGCAGCCCGGCATTTCGGTGCGCGCACCAACGCGACCATAAATGTTGTAGTAACCCTCTTCCATCAGCGTATGGGCGTCCATGCGTGTGGGTGGGCAGATCCAAAAGCGTGTGTTCACCGCATCGGCTTCATCCAGCAGCTTGCCAGCCGCGCGGAAGTGACCAATGTTGGTCATGCACGAACCTATGAAAATCTCATCGACCTTATCGCCCGCCACTTCGGACAACAATCGGGCATCGTCTGGATCGTTCGGGCAGCACACGATGGGTTCGTTGATGTCTGCCAGATCGATCTCGATAACCGCCGCGTACTCGGCGTCGGCGTCAGCGCTCATCAACGAAGGATTGGCCAACCATGCCTCCATGCTCT
>JAYYHB010000152.1:0-3065 GCA_036157095.1 Pseudomonadota bacterium | reverse complement strand
ACTGTGGAAGGCTCGACGTAACCAGCGCAATCACTGTTGATGCTAAAACAAAAAACCCCGCACCCGGTTAACCGTCAGTGGGGTTTTCTACCCGTGTTGGCTTGTCTTGCAACCAACCCCTAGGCGTTGCGTGTTCGGATAAACTTCTGCCTGCAAGTCGCACTTCGCTTTCAGTGACTCAACGGTGCCTGTGTTTTCGGCGAGCTGAGGTCGCTCTGTGCTACGTTAAAGCGACAAAGCTGATTAAAAGCCGTAAGCGACCTGAATGAGCTCTCGCGGACTCTACGCATCAAACACAGCCTGACGAGCGCCGAACCGGCTCTTTATCTTTGTTGGAATCAGCACATAATTGATGAGTGACTTTTACCGCCCAAGGACCCAGGTCTTCGGCGCATGCTCAGACGGGATTTAGAGCATCTTAATTGGTGCATCAGTCCGGTGATAAGCGGTAGCGCACCAAATCCACGTCGTCGAGAAGCTTCGCCCTAGCCCTAAACCTCGGCTCCCCCTAGCCCCTCCCGTGGCCAGTCGCTGAGTCCAACAGCTCGCGCATGGATCGGTAGATGTTAGTAGCAGTCTGTTCTCGATTGCCGCACCATTATTTCCTAAGAGTTGTCAAATACCTGCATGCTCTGTCCTTCACTAGCTAACGGGGCGGCGTCTGGCATAGAAGCAAGCGTAGGGGCATGCAACACGAGAGGAAGAGCAGCCATGACGGATTTATTCGAGAACTACACGCCACCATGGATGAACGATGAGCTCACTATGCTGCGTGATGCGGCCCGCAAGTTCTTTATAACCGAGCTGGCACCTCAGCAGGAGCGCTGGGAAGCTAACGGTATTGTCGATCGCGACGCCTGGACAAAGACCGGGGCCGAAGGATTTTTGCTCGCGGAGATGCCTGTCGAATACGGCGGCGCAGGCGGAGACTATCGCCACGAGACCGTGATTATGGAAGAACAGCTTAGTTCTGGAGCCTCGGGTCTCGGCACCCAGGTACACAGCCAAATTGTTGCGCCTTACTTTCTACACTACGGCAACGAAGAACAGCGGCAGCGCTGGTTGCCGGGTATGGCTGCTGGCACCAAGGTGGGCGCGATCGCCATGACGGAACCCAATACAGGCTCAGACTTGCAGAGCATCCGCACCACGGCCATTCGTGATGGTGACGAGTTCGTCGTCAATGGATCGAAGACTTATATCAGCAACGGGCAGCACTGCGATCTGGTTATCGTGGTCGCAAAAACAGATCCCTCCGAGGGCGCCAAGGGCATTAGCCTAATCGTGATCGAAGATGGCACCGAGGGTTTTAGTAAGGGTCGTAACCTAAAAAAGCTGGGCCAAGCGGCGGCGGACACTTCCGAGCTTTTTTTCGAAGACTGTCGAGTGCCGGCGGAAAATCTCGTTGGCGAGGAAGGTAGGGGCTTCGTGCAGCTTATGCAGCAGCTTCCCCAGGAACGTTTGAATATTGCCCAGGCAGCCGTAGTAGATATGGAGCGTGCCATTGCGCTAACCCTAGATTTCGTGAAAGAGCGCAAGGCTTTCGGACAGCGCGTGCTGGATTTCCAAAATACCAAGTTCAGGCTCGCAGAATGCAAAACCGAAGCGCTAATTGCGCGTACCTTTGTCGATCAATGCTTAGTGAAGCACCTGGCAGGTGAGCTGGATGCGTCAACGGCCTCCATGGCCAAGTACTGGTGCACGGACAAACAAAACCAAATCATCGACACCTGTTTACAGCTGCACGGCGGCGCAGGTTATATGGACGAGTACCCCATCTCGCGCATGTACAAAGATGCGCGGGTGCAATCCATATATGGCGGCACTAACGAGATCATGAAAGAGTTGATCAGTCGCACACTTTGAAAATCTTGGAGCAAACCATGTTCACTCAGACTCTTACTTTGCTGATTAGGCTAATCACTGCTGTCGGCCTGATGCTCTCAAGCCTTAGCGCCCAAGCCACTTGGCAGTTGGTGAATGAGTCATCCCAACTGAATTTCATTTCCACCAAGGCCAGTCACATTGCAGAGACCCATACCTTTGGTCTGCTCTCGGGGAGCATTGCCGATACCGGTGAAGCCCAGCTCAATGTCGATCTTGCTAGTGTCGCGACGGGTATCGATATCCGTAATGAACGCATGCGGACCATGCTATTTAATGTTCTCACATTTCCTCAAGCCGAAATAACAACCGATCTCGATCTTGGCGAGTTCACATCATTGACTGGGCCCGTGGTTAAAACCATTTCGGCCAACCTCAGCTTAGTAGGCCAATCGACCCAGGTGCACGGTGATGTGCTGGTGGTACCGGTCAATGACAACACCGTGAACGTGACCACTGTTGCACCCATTGTGGTCAACGCCAACGGACTGGAGATGGTCGCCGGCATCGAGGCACTGCGTGAGGTTGCCGGCCTGCCCTCTATTAGCTACAGCGTACCCGTCACTTTTAGCCTGACCTTCCGCCGCTAAACCGCGACCAAACTCAGGTGCTCGCATATTGGCGATTTTATTGGCCCCTGGCCCTCATCGGGGTGGGCATGGTGCTGTCGGTGCAGTTTCAAAATGCGACCCTGGCCGAATACCCCGATGCGGTAACCGAGCTTGCGGTCCTCGCCCTAGCGTATGGCGTATTCAGCTTTTTTAATGCCTCGCTGCAGTTCATTGCCCAGCTTTCCAATGTGTATGCCCGCAGCCCTCACGCGACCCGCCAGTCTTGGCGATTTGTCGTGCTCGCAAGCGCGCTCATTATGATGCCCTTAGCCGTCATCGCTGGCACCCACAGCGGCATGGCCATTATATCTTCTATCTTTAGCATCGGTGACAACCTGATGGGCAGAGTAGGCGAGTACCTGATCCTGCTTTGTCCGCTGATTTTACTCAACGGTCAGCGCCACTTCTTTTCTGGCTTGTTGGTGCAGGCCAAACTTACCGGTTGGATGACCGCGATTAACTTCATCTACCTGGCTGTGGTCATCGCTACCCTGCTCACCGGCTTGGCGCTGGCCATAAAGCCAGCCTACGTTGTGGTAGGTGCGGAGACACTTGGGGTTATCGTCATGC
>JAYYHB010000151.1:0-3509 GCA_036157095.1 Pseudomonadota bacterium | reverse complement strand
CGCAGACCAACGGTTAACGCCCATTCATCGTTAAACCTGTATTCGCCCTGAGCAAAGACCGCTGTTTGCTCGGTTTTGTTGGTGTTGTCGTGGTGATAGGCATAATCATCCCCAAAGGTGTCGCCTTGCCACGTGCCCAATAGTAAGCGATCCATTGGAGGGCTCTGCATGTTCAGGGGAGTGGTTAGAATTCCGAGTGCCGGGAGGAATGCTCCAAGCTGACCATAGTTCGCTGCGTTTTGGATACGGCCCTGAGACGCTCGGTCATGCAAACCATAGTCCTGATTGCGGGAGCTCTTAAAATAGTAAGCTCCTGTCGTCAGGAAAAGGTTGTCGGTGACATCCCACAAAATCTGTAGTTCGTGTGAAAAGCTGTAAATGTCTTCCAACACGTCTACGCCGTAGTCTAAGATTTCGCTGTTTGAATTGTCGTAGTCAAAGTCAAACGTGTACGCGAAATCGCTGTAACCAAAGATATATTTAACATCTACGGTTTCTGACGCGTCCCAGTTAATATTGAGTTGAGACCCGCGTTGATCAAAGCCTTCGTGGTTATAGCCACTGGTCATTGCCTCATGCCTTGCCCTCTTGATGTTTCCTGGGAAATTAAGGTAATCGGTGATGCCATAGGCGGGATTGGGTCTTTGCGGCGCTTTGTCGACACCCGGTCGGTTCACTGCACCGTAAGCTGTTTCTCCGGTGTAGGGATTGGTAAACAATTCTGCTCCCGGGGTTGAAGCATCTACCAAGCGAATTCCCTGCGCGTATACGCCGGTCATTCTAGTGCCTCTGTAGGAACCCCACCCTTCGTTCAAGATAACGTTACTACCAATGATCCGATTGGAGTTTCTTTGATTTAAACGAAGATCGACATCAATAGAATCCGTAGGTGTCCAGCTAAGGGCGATTGAGACATTAGAGTCGTTAACACTGTCGACACTTTCTGTAGTGTCATTGCCAGTTGAGACGCCTTTAAACGCAGGATCGGTTTCCCTGTCGGAAGCCACTAGTCGATAGCCTAGAGTATCTGTTATCGGACCGGAAAGGACCCCGTAGTACTCTTGGTTATTATGCGAACCAAATTGTGCTCGCACCATCGCATAGGGCTCTTTGGTAGGTTTCTTTAGAACGTAGTTAATTGCGCCGCCAATGGAGTTTCTCCCATAGAGGGTGCCTTGCGGTCCTCTGAGGACCTCGATTCGCTCTACATCGAATAACGCATTCTCGGTCAAAGCGATTAATGCGTCCTCAGAATAGACGCCGTTGTAGTAAGTTGCGACTCCCGGATCTCCTCCCAACGCGCGGAAGTTTCTACCAACACCGCGGATGCGAATGTCGTATGTGTCTCGAGTAGTCGCTGGAATGTAGTTCACAAATTCATTAGCGGACTGAATGCCCATGTCTTCTAGCATTTCACTACCGATTGCAGTGATAGATATTGAGGTATCAGACACGGTGGCTTCTACCTTCTCTGCTGTGACAATTACCTCTTCAATTTGTCTTCGCTCGTCTTCCGCGCTGGCTTGTAATGCAAAGCAAGCAAGCAGGAAGGTGAAGGGCAGTGACGCCCATCTTCTGTGGTTCATGATTCTCCCCTAGAACTTGTTTGGACTTATGATGGAGAAATTGTACACCTTTGGTTGATTTAAAGAAGCCCCTTCGAAACACCCAATGGGGATCAGAACGGTGCGATCGCCAGGAACAGGTGGGCTAGTTGCGTAGTCGGTAGGTCAAAGAACGGCCATTTTCCAGAATTGAATCTAGGGTTAGCCAGTTGCCTAACTCGTCGTAGGCTAGGTGAACATCGATTTTGTCACCCGTAAGTGCATAACGCTGAGTGGCATCGATGTTTGTCTTGGCTATTGGTGCTACTTTGATGTCCACGAGGTCGCCTGTCTGCCCGTTGAGGATTTGCGATTGCGAAAGAAGTTTTGGGGTCCAATATGCGAAGGTCAGAATGCAGTCGGTCGTCACGGTGGTTGTCGGCTGGCTTGCCAGCACAAATCCGCTGGGTCCTGTGCTGCCGCTAAGCGATTGCGACTTACCGTTGGTTTTGGTTTGACTAGAAATACTCTGCAGGCATAAATCCCTATCGTAACGCTCGGTCACTGCGTGCTCATAAGAAAAGACGGTCACACCCAGAACCTTGTAGCGAAACTCAACCCTCGCATCCATCGTATAGCCGCTCGGACCTTGTCTTAGGGTGAACTCATGAAAGCCTACATCTTTATCGTCTATGCGGACGTCGAAGAGCCACGTCTGCAGGGGAGCTGATTGGGCTTTGGCAACATCGGGCAGACTTGTAAGAGTCAGGGTGCAAAGCAGCAGCACCCAGCCAAGCTGGTATTTTGTCGCTCGACGGTGTTGCACGCTATGCGTCAATGTCGACCATAGTGTTTTTGGGTTCGGAAAAACGGCCGGCACCCGCGCCTGGTAGGCGGCGTAATCGGGTCGCTTCGCTGCAATCGCAGGTTCTGACCGAGAGACACCGGTGAACCGTAGCAGCAAAAAGGTGAGGAGGCCCATGGCTGGCAGCGCCACTATCAGAAAATGGTTATCGAGGGTAATCGCAGTGATCCCATGACCCAGCCAAAAAACCCACTCACCAAAGTAATTTGGGTGTCGGCTAAATGACCAAAGGCCTCGGTCGAGAACTCGGGAGTCAATGCTATCTACGCTTGCCCTTTTTTTTAAAAAGGCGCTTAACTGCAAATCAGCGGTGATTTCCCAGATCAAACCAGCGCCCGCCAGCACCAGTCCCAAAAAGGCCCAGGCGTTCCATTGTGCCGTTGTTAGCGCTGGGAAGAGCATCAGCGAAATGAACCAGGCCATTAATGCTTGAGGAGCGAATATAAGATAGAGGCTTTTGCGGTCAAAGTCCGTGCCGAAGCGTGAGCGAATGGTCTGATACCTTGCATCCTCCGGCGCCCCCGCCTGACGAATACTTAGGTGCGTGGCTAATCGAAAACCCCAAAGCAGGATCAACATAATAGTAATAAGTGCTGGAGCATTGATGCTCTGCGGCAGCAATAACAGCATGGTCGTCATGCTAACAATATGATGCAATGGCCAGAATATATCGGCGATGCTCGCACACTGAAAACGGGCGGAGAGACGCCAGGTGATCACACTGCTGAACAACGTCAGCAGTGCACACAGCACCGCGATCAAAATCACTTCGGGGTTTCCGCGGCCGTAAATCGTCGGTTGATGGCCTTGATGACGCTGCCAAGGCCGGGCACATGTTGATAGAAGCCCAAACCGGTGTCCCAAAAGTCCTGGTGGAGGATAACCTCGCCTGCGGTATTGAACCGCGCATGGGTGATGCCAATGGTTTTACTGGTAACAGGTTTTCGGATTGGCTGAAATTCGGCGGTCATCAGCCAGACGAGGTAGACGTCGGAGTCTTGGACGAGCACATCTAGCATGTCCACCTCCACCCTAGCGCCTCCATCGACCAACCCACGAAAGTGCTCAACCACTGAGTCTTTACTGTTTGTCAGCATCAG
>JAYYHB010000150.1:0-6591 GCA_036157095.1 Pseudomonadota bacterium | reverse complement strand
CTTCTACCCAAGTTGCAGCCGTTTCTGGCCAATCCGTGGTCCAAGTTTCGAGCTTTTTGAGCTGCTCAGGCGTGCGAAAGCTAAATAGGCGCTGCATGTCTATTGAATAATTGGCACCGATAAGCTCTCCCTCTTCACCCAGATACGGCAGCAGAATTTTGCTGTACCAACCGCCTCCAGGCAGTGCTTCAACCACCGTCATCCCCGATTCAATGCCGAAAAAATCGAGGGTTTGCGCAGGGTTGCGAAAAGGATAGCGGGCCTGAACTGCCTCCGGTTGCGCTGCCAGAACTGACTCAAGGCTAGTGCTTATGTCTTTTAGCGTTGGTTCGTCCATCGTCATTGTAGGTGGCTCGACGGGCGTGTCCGCAGTCTGCGATGGCGTGGATTCGGCGCAGGCTGCCAGAGAAAATAGCGCCGATAACAGGATGATAGAGCGCATGGTCGTGTCCTCAGTGGTTTATCTTGAGATGGTAGGCATTCGTCGCGAAAATGAACAGTCCGATACGAAATTGTCTTTACTACGCAGGCATCGAGGCGTCACGAGACTTGTTCGAGTGCCGCTCCAACAATGGTGGCAATAGAGCGGACGTCTTCCTGGTCTGCGGTAAACGGCGGACCAAATTGCAGGGTATCTCCGCCCCAGCGCACGTATAGACCCATCTCCCAGCACTTAATGCCGAGTTCAAAGGGGCGAATAACAGGATCCCCGTCTCGTGGCGCAATCTGTAGCGCGCCAGCCAGACCGAAATTTCGAATGTCGGTAATATGCGGATGACCCCGCAAACTGTGCAGGGTTTCTTCCAGCACCGGAGCCAGCGCTTGGGCTTTTGCCACCATTTGATCGTCTTGAAAGACGTTGAGCGCCGCAAGAGCCGCAGCGCAGGCCACGGGATGAGCGCTATAGGTATATCCGTGAGGCAACTCGATCATATGCTCGGGTATGTCCATCGCCATCATGCTGCGATAGATCTCAGCAGAGGTGAGCACTGCGCCCATGGGAATAGCGCCATTCGTGAGGCCTTTAGCGATATTCATCATATCCGGCTGCACACCGAAGGCATCGGCACCAAAGGTTTCTCCAGCGCGACCAAAGCCTGTGATTACTTCATCGAAAATCAGCAGTATGTCGTTTTCATAACATAGCTCGCGAAGACGCTGAAGATAGCCCTTGGGTGGAATAATGACGCCAGCAGAGCCGGACATGGGTTCAACGATCACTGCGGCAATATTCGAGGCGTCATGCAGCATAATCAGCTGCTTGAGGTGATCGGCCAGTTCAGCACCCGTATCCGCCTGACCCTTTGTGAAGGCCAGATTAGGTTGCAAGGTATGAGGCAAATGATCCGCATCGCCGAGCTGGCCGAACATTTTTCGGTTAGCCCCGATCCCGCCCAAACTGGTGCCAGCAAAGTTCACCCCGTGATAGCCCTTGTGTCGCGAGATAAATCGAGTTTTCGTGGGTTGGCCCTTGCTGCGCCAATAGGCTCTTGCCAGTTTTAGTGAGGTATCGGCGCATTCCGAGCCGGAATTAGTAAACAGGGCATGATTCAAGTCGCCTGGTGCCATTTCGGTTAGGCGCTCGGCCAGGGCGGTTGCGCCGGGGTGGGTGTACTGAAATGCAGGGGCGTAATCCATAACGCCAAGCTGAGCCTCAATGGCCGCGGTGATCTCTGGCCGGTTGTGACCGTAGCCGCAGCACCACAGCCCCGACAGAGAATCAAAAACTCGCCGTCCGTCTTGGCTGATGTAGTGATTTTGCTCAGCCGCGACGACCACCCGCGGATCTTGGTGAAACTGTCTGTTCGCGGTGAATGGCATCCAGTGTGCTGGTGTTGATAGCAGGTTGGTTGCTGTTTGCTTCGATTGCATAAAGTAAATTCCTAGCTGACAGCCTTTTGGTATGCAGTTCTGCTGCTCAGACGTTGCCAGTAGGGCAACAGGGTATCGGGTAGCCCTGCAGGTAGAAAGCGTTCCGCGAGCATTACCGTGTAGCCGAGCATGATATCCGCGGCGCTAAAAGTTTCGCCAAGAATAAAAGGCTTGTCCGACATTTCGTCGCCCAATGCCTTTGCGCTCAGCTCAGCGCGGGCCCGCATTTCTGCGATGACGTCGTCGATACGTCGCTCATCAGGAAACGCTCGAGAGTGATTGACGATCTCGCCCAGGGGCCGTGCAAACGTTGCTTCAGCGAACCAGCTCCACTGCAGATAGAGGGCGTGCTCGGGACTGCCCGGTGGAGGCTGTAGTCGACCTTTGCCATAGCGGTCAAGGATGTACTGAACCATCGCACCGGATTCGAAAATCAGTAAATCCTCACTCTGCCCTTCGAGTTCATCTCGTAACACCGGAACCTTGCCAACCGGATTCATAGCTCGCCATTCGGCGCTGGCGCGAAATTTTGGGCTGAAGTCTACAGAAACGACGGTGTATGGGATCTGAAGTTCCTCGCAGAGCCATATGGGTCTGATGCCGCGGGTGCCCGGTACGTGGTAAATCGTCAACATACTTCTTTCCTAAATATCGGCCTGACTATTGGTCTCAGTGCCTGCCCCAGTCTTGGCCTTAGTTCTTGGCACTTTTTCGCGGCGGCCCAGCACTGGTGAAGCGCGTGCCGGGAGGATCGATGGCCCACTCTGCCGAATATCCCCAAGTGTCCGTGAAGACGAGCTCATTAAGCGGGCGTCTGCGCACGGGGCCATGATTTCCCTGAGGCTTGCCAAGGGTTAGCGTGCATGAGACGAAAACATCCTTAGGAATATCAAGCAGCGTTTTTAACTGTGACTCGACAGGTCTGTGAAAGCCAGTAATGACGCCGCCATAGCCAAGGGCCCTGGCAGCCAAAAGCAAATTCTGTACAGCAGGGTATACCGATGCACCTTCCATTGGGTCCGGTGCGCGATAGCGGATCATGCAGGGCAAAATCAGAGCAGGCACGGAGCCAAAGCTCTCAACGTAGCCTCGCATGGTTCTGGCCATACGGGACTTTGGTGAGTCGGGGTCTGCGCCGGATCCCTGGGCGTAGCCGTCATTGCGCTCCTTTTCCGTCCAGATGGCTTGGGCAGCGCCAGCGATCATGGCCTTGGCTTTATTTGCCTTGTCGCCACTGGTTAGCACCATGAAACGAAAGGGCTGACGGTTAGATCCGCTTGGGGCCCGAGTCGCTGAGAACAGAATATCTCGCAGGTGCGCTTCAGGAATAGGCTCGTGAGTATAGCGCCGTATCGCGCGGGTGGTTGCTAACCCGTCTAGGAGGGAAAGTGGCGTTTGCGCCAAGGGGCGATCTGCGAGCGGATGATTGCTGGAAGTCATTCAAGCGGCCTTTTTAATTGTCGACTGGCTCAATGCAAAGAGTCTGATACGCACTGGTCGTGCCTTCAAGTAGGCCCTTCACGACGAACACGAACCTGACTATGAAGATGGGCTAGAAGATAGGAGCCTGCGTATTGCCTTGGCGTCTGACTATAGCCACACTTTCAGGCGGAACACAGTAAATAGGGGGAGGTATGATTGAACTAGATCGCCAGGGCGATGTTTTCACAATGACGCTAAATGCCGGCGAGAACCGTTGGAATACCAGTTTTGTGAGGGCGATAGCAGAGGCGTTAGATGAGGTGGAGGCTTCCACGGGCCCGGCTGCCTTGGTGACGACTTCCGCAAGCGAAAAGTTCTTTTCAAATGGGCTGGATTTGGATTGGGTACAAGACCCTGAAGCCCACCCAGCAGCGGGTGATCGAGCGGTTTTTGGAACCGAGTTTATGGGCCTAATGAGCCGGATTATGACCTACCCAGTGCCGACAATCTGTGCGGTAAACGGGCACGCCTTTGGCGCCGGATTCATGTCGGCACTGTGCCACGACGTGCGTTTTATGCGAGCGGATCGAGGTTTCATGTGCGCGAATGAGATGCAAATTGGCCTATCGATTCCGAGCCCAGAACTTGCCTTGTTCAAACACAAGCTGCCCGCGTCGGCCTTTTTTGAAACCGTCCAGCTCGCGAAGCGTTGGACCGGCCCAATGGCTCAGGCCGCGGGATTTGTCGAGCATATTGATGACGCTGATGCGTTGTTGGGAGCTGCTCAAGAGCGCGCGACTCAGCTGGCGCCGCTGGCAGCGAATCGCGATAACTACCGAGACCAAAAGCAGCGGTTGTTTGGCGAAAATGCAGCCATCAATGAAGTGCATGGTGCAGCCTATATGTTGGCGAATTCAGAGCGTTATCATCATTAGAGTCGCCGAATGAGGATACGTTTCGGTTATCACGTCGTGGTTTGTCCTACATAACAAACGTTCGTTTGCCAAATGGTGCAGGTTGTCCAATCTCCAAGCAGCGATGCAGAACTGATGCGATATAAATCCGCGTCATTCGTCGGTCGCGTGAATTCGGCCAGAATAAGAAAGTGGGGATTTATAGAATGGCTACGTTCTGGAAAAAGGTATTCATAAGCGCGGCTGCGGCTCTGTTCACTGGGGGTTCAACCGGCCTTAAAGCCGCCGAAGGCGCTGGGCCGAGTGGGGCTGGTGCCGGAGCGGGAACTGGCGCCGTGGCTGGAGGCTCTGCAGGAAGCATATCAATGGTAACTGCGGTTTCCGTGGGCGTTACGGGATTGGGATTTATGGCTGTGGCCGCTGACGGCGATAGTGGAGGCACAACATCTGTCCCTCCGCCGGTGAATCCGTCGGGGCCGACCATAACTACTACCGATACTGGAAGCTAATTCCTTTCCTTGGACGTTTAGCCTCCCTTTCCAAACTTTCAAAAACCTTGTTTAGTCTCGCCAAACAAGGTTTTTCGCGTCGAAAAAACCAGATCAGGCTAAAAAAAGGATATCCGCTGCATCAGTAGTTGGGCGTTGGCGTAGCCTTGAAACTAGATCAGCCGTTGGCAAGGGTGGGGCATGCGTTCGACCAGCGGTAAAACCCTTGGTCGGTAAACCTCTACAAAGTGTGGTGTCGAGCGATGTGTGTCTAAATCAGCTTGGGTTGTCCAGCACTCGATCAAAAAGAAAACCTCGGGTTCCGACTCCGAGTGATAAACCTCAAATCGCTCGCACCCTATCTCAGTAAGGGACGCCTCAGCCTGAGCGATTAAAAGCTGTTTCAACTCGTTGATGTAGCCGACGTCTTTAGCTTTTAAAATAACGTTGTTGTAGACCATAAACGTCTCCTTTGGACTGCAGCTTCGTGACGCATCTAGTGTGACACGATCGGCGCAGTGGGTCGGTACATTGGCTGCATAACTGTTAGGAGCAACGATTGGATGATCGACAACGTTTGGATTCTTTGGGGTGACGCACCAGCTAGCATAGACAGCGCTTTCGAAGACTCGCCTCAGTTAACGGTACATTTGGCTGCTAATCCAAATGGGTGTGGTGTAATTGTGTGCCCCGGTGGCGGGTATCGGACGCTCGCCAGCGATCATGAGGGATTGCAGGTGGCCCAATGGTTAAACGCTGTTGGTATTCATGCCTTTGTGCTTCGTTATCGGCTTGGTCCCAAGTATCACAGCACAGCCAGTAAAAGGGACGGTCAAAGAGCTGTTCGCATGGTGCGTCATTACGCAGCGGACATTGGCTTGAATACAAATTGCGTGGGGCTACTCGGGTTTTCTGCCGGCGGTCACTTGGCCTTGGCAACAGCTTTAGCAGATGACGATCCCGCATCAGAATTCTCAGCAGACGCTATTGAACTCGAAGACTGCCGTCCTAATTTTGTTGTGCCGGTTTACGCGGTGACAAATGGCGTGAAGCGGGGCCGCAAGGCCGACGAGTATCTGCCCATGGATACGCGAATAGACGCTAAATCACCGCCGATGTTCATTGTTCACAATCACCAAGACTCTGTGGTGCCCGCGAATCAATCGACCCTGTTGTACGATGCCTTGCTTGCTGCGAATGTTCCGGCGGAACTTCATATCTTTAATTTCGGTGATCATGGCCTAGGTTTGGACCGGGGTACGGACCGTAACGATGTTACGACAAGTTCTTGGGGCGAACTCCTTCTTCAGTGGCTTGCTCGCCATGATTTTCTGCTCGATAAAACGGTTTATGGCGAGCGAATTGCAGTGGAGGGGGAGGTGCTCCTTGACGGCAAGCCCGTTGCATTAGGCTGGCTGTCCTGGGTTCCAGATGATGCCAACTTGCCCATTGCAAGAGTGCGCATCACGGGCGCAGACGAGGGTAAATTCCGGGTGAGTCAGAAAGATGGTCCGGTTCCTGGGCCTCACCGCTTGATATTGCATTTGGTAAGCGCGATTTATCCACCAGAGTCTAGCGGCCGCTACACCATGGACAGGGCTATGGTGTTCGAAAGGCGCTTAACCGTAGTTGCGGATCAAATGCTAAGTTGGCGCCTAAAGACCAGCGAGGGTATTGCTCTCTAGCCTATACTCGTTGAGTCCCGGGAAGCTCTGAGGTGCTGTAGATGGCATGGCGAGGGATGATTGTCGGGTTTACAGGGAGTAACGGTCTATGAGCAATGCAGTTTGGCGATTGGCAAGAAAGCCGCCAGCAGGCTGGCCGGTCGCGGAAGACTTTCGCTGGCGGCAGGAAATCATACCGGAACCCGGTCCAGATCAAATGCTTACCCGCAC
>JAYYHB010000149.1:0-4568 GCA_036157095.1 Pseudomonadota bacterium | reverse complement strand
GCGTTCGATATTAGCTCGTACGGATCGACGATCTACGTCGCGGGCAGCGATAATAATACGATCACGGTTTGTGATTCGGACGACGATGCTTCTCTTGTCCGGGTCAACGGTCTTCGGCTTGTCGTCGTCAGGTTGGTTAACGTCCAGTCCGACTTCCTTTACAAAGGTCGCTGTCACTATGAAGAAAATCAGCATGATAAAGACTACGTCTAGCATTGGCGTTAGATTAATCGCTTCTGAATCTTCGTCGGCTCTTCCGCGGCCAAATGGTCGTCTCATGCCTTGCCCTCAATGCTTGCGTCCCAGAGCGCAAATCTTATGTCAGGAGCCTCCAGTATTCCATAGGGGTTTGACACAGATCTTGGCAGGCGAACTCTAGGAGGACCAACCGTCGATCATGGTCAATGGTTGAGGAAGTTAAGGGGCAGTCCCGCCACGGGCCAATCGCAGCTCACTAACAGTCCGGTTGACGACAGCGTGATGAAAGCGGTCCTCAAGTCAGGACCGCCGAAACAGATATTTGTGGTGACACGGTCAGGCATCGGCACGAAGGAAGGCTCACCATCTGCCGCGCAAAGCGTGGTAATGCCACCATCCATTAACGTCGCTACGCAAACGTCTCCGTTAGCATCGACTGCAAGAGAGTCAAACATATAAAATCCTTGGCGGCCGGTTAGCAGGCGCCGTGTTTTTCTATAGTCGAGTTTACCGGGCCCCGCCAACGGGTAGGCCCACAGCCTACCGGTCGGTGTTTCTGCCACAAATAGCTCTGTCTCGTCAGGCGATAGCCCAATGCCGTTGGGTGCTTCCATCGGGAAAATAGCTTCGGTTATCTGGCTGCCATCGGGAAGTGCGTAGAACACGCCCGTTCTGTCTCTGTCCCGCGCTCGGTTCTTGCCGTGGTCTGTGAACCAAAAACCGCCCTGAACATCAAAGACTATATCGTTCGGTCCCTTTAACGGCTCTGAGTCACAGTGGGTGTACAAAGTGCTGAAAGCCCCTGTCTGTAGATCAACCTTTTGAATACTGCCGCCGGTATAGATCTCAGGCTGCTCGCCCGGATAGGTTTTGCCGTTGCGCTCTAGCCACTCAAACCCACCGTTATTGCAGACGTAGCAGTGACCATCTGGTCCAATTGCCGCGCCATTCGGCCCGCCGCCCAGTTCAGCGATTGTTTGCTTGACGCCGTCGCGAACTCGGGTGAGGCGGCCGGACTGAATTTCAACAAGGATAATACTGCCATCGGGCAAGGCAATAGGGCCCTCTGGGAATGCTAATTCAGTGGCAATAACCGTGACTTCTGGTTGCATTATTCTCTCCATCTAACCCAAGATTCCACTCCAACTACTATAACTTTGTGAGGACTCTACAGTGATACGCACGCTCTCCCTAGTCATGTTATGCCTGATTGCGAATTTTGGGTGCCAATCCTACGTAGACGGCTCAACTCGAACACCAGGAGAATTTGCTGATGACGCGCAAATAGCGGCCATGGTTAAACTCAATCTCTGGGATGACCCGGAGGTCAAGGGATGGCAGATTAAAGTGTCATCGGTAAGGGCTATTGTCACGCTGGAAGGGCGGGTGCCATCCGAATATGCCAGGGATAAGGCCATTCGAATAGCGAAAGAGACCGGTAGCGTAGTCGGGGTCGAAAACCGACTGAGTATAGTCAATTAATCTTTATACTAATTCTACTAATTTCACATAGCACTCTGTTTTATAACCAGTTTCTAGGCTTCAAATAGTCGGCTAAGGCCGCCTCTGGGGTGCCGGGCTTTGCTTGAAAGTCGTAAACCCACTTGACCAAGGGCGGCAACGAAGCCAGTACTGATTCAATGCGCCGCCCACTTTGCATACCGTACTTGGTGCCGCGATCGATGGCCAGATTGAATTCAGCATAACGACCCCGCCGATATAGCTGGAAATCCCTCTCCGCCTCGCTGAACTCCGTTTTCATACGCCTCTCGAAAATCGGCTGATAGGCTGCTAGAAATGAGTCCCCGACGCGCTTGACGAGAGCGAAACTTTCCTCGAATCCACCGCTTGTCCAATCGTCGAAGAAGATTCCACCAACACCCCGGGTTTCATTTCGGTGTCCCAAAAAAAAGTACTCATCGCAGGTTTCCTTGAAGCTTTGATAGTGCTCTCCAACCGCATCCCTAGCGGTCTGATGCCAAAGCACCACATCTTCATCCACCGGGTAGCAAGGTGTCAGGTCGTAGCCACCGCCGAAATACCAGACCGGCTCGTCGGCGTCCACAACGAAGAAACGTAAATTCATATGGGTGATGGGTACATGCGGGTTGCATGGATGCACTATAAGGGAAATTGCCGTAGCCTGGAAGGCACTTCCAGCGAGGTGTGGCTTACGCTCTGTCGCAGCAGGCGGTAATGCCGAACCCTTGGAGTGCGTGAATTGCACAGCAGCTTTCTCGATATGTTGACCATCAGCCAGCACTCTAGGTTGAGAAAGGCCCCCAGTGGGCGGTTTGATCTGCTCAAGAGAAAAAGTAGCACGCTGATCTAGACCTTCGAGCGTGTTACAAATTTTTTCCTGAAGACTCAAAAAATAGTCGGCAACGGGTTCGATCATAAGGGATCCATTAGCTGGTGCTGCGGTAAGCGCGTCGAAATTGTAACCGCAATCGTGCACAGAGGACCTTTAAATCCCCGAAAACCGAGGGTTTTTGAAACGAGTGTGTCTAACTTGGATGACGAAAAAAGCATGAGAACCCCAATTGAAGAATTCCTCGCAGCGACCTTCTTGGGCATAATTGCGCGATGGACAGTATTAATCTAGCTTCCTATCTCGACTCGCTGGACGGGCTCGTCCGCAAAGCATGCGCCCACCTCGAAGGTGACTTAGACGAGGAGCAAATCGAACTTTACGACCTCGCCTTTGTTCAGGCCGAGTTGCTTGCGGCTCGCACCCTGATCAGCCAAACCGAGCAATCCCCGCAGCTGGTGCCCGTTTGTCAGTATTTTTGCGCGAACGCCATCGTCACCGTCACCCAAAAGCTAGCGGTGCGACCACAAACCTTCGGACTCACCCAATCGGAGCTTCCGGTGCTCGATAAACTGCAAGATTTCCTGGCGCCTGAAGCCGTAGCTGCCCTGGGGCGTCAGTATCTCGAGGAAGGCTTGGCGGACGATCGCCTTGATGACGAAAAACGTATTATTCGAGACACATTTAAAGAATTCGCCGATGACGTTGTGAAACCCCTCGCCGAAGAGGTGCATCGCAAAGACCTTCTGGTTCCGCCCGAGATTCTCGAACCCCTGAAAGCAATGGGCGTTTTTGGGTTAAGCGTGCCAGAGCGTTTCGGGGGTCTAAAACCTGATTCTACTGAAGACAGCATGGGCATGGTTATCGTGACCGAGGAATTGTCGCGGGGCTCTCTCGGAGCAGCGGGCAGTCTAATTACGCGTCCAGAGATTATGGCTCGCGCTTTGCTTGAAGGAGGCACAGATGAGCAGCAAGCGCGTTGGTTGCCGCAAATAGCTTCGGGCGAAACGCTTTGTGCGGTCTCTGTCACTGAACCAAATACCGGGTCTGATGTCGCCTCGGTAGCGTTAAAAGCCACACGCACCAACGGCGGCTGGGTACTGGACGGCGGCAAAACCTGGTGCACCTATGCTGGGGCAGCGGGGGCGCTACTGGTGCTCGCCAGAACTAATGCGAATGCAATGCCAGCTCATAAAGGCTTGTCTTTGTTCGTTGTAGAAAAGCCTAGCTATGACGGACATGATTTCGAATACGAACAAGCCGACGGGGGGAAAATGACTGGTAGGGCGATACCGACCCTTGGCTACCGCGGCATGCATTCCTTCGAAATGAGTTACGACAATTTTTTCGTTCCCGATGATTGCCTGATTGGCGGCGAAGCGGGCGAGGGCAAAGGCTTTTATTTCACGATGCGAGGCTTCATGGGCGGACGCTTGCAAACTGCGGCTCGCGCCTGCGGTCTTATGCGTGCAGCTTTCGAAGAAAGCATGAACTACAGCCAAGATCGCATGGTTTTCGGCCGATCTGTCGCCAGCTACCCGCTGTCATTAGCCAAGCTTGCTCGAATGGGTGCCTTGATTACCGCATGCAAGGCCTTTACCGCACATGTGGCGGGACTTATGGATCAAGGTCTCGGTCAGATGGAAGCCAGCCTCGTAAAGTTATTTTCTTGCCGCGCCGCCGAATGGGTAACAAGGGAGGGCGTCCAGATACACGGTGGTATGGGCTACGCAGAGGAAGTTGCGGTTAGCCGTTATTTCGCCGATGCTCGCGTGCTTTCGATTTTCGAGGGCGCAGAAGAAACCTTAGCGATTCGAGTCGTAGGAAAATCCCTCGTGGATCAGGCGAGAAATTAGACGAGAAGCTGCATTTTGTATGCGCTACTCGACCCCTAACAATCATACATACATTGAAACCAGGAGCAGTCATGGACTTGAGTTTTTCAGAAAAGGATCGGGCATTTCAGGCCGAGGTCAGAGGCTTCCTAGATGAAGCGTGGCCACAGGAAATGCGCGACAAGCAAAGTCGAAGCGCCCTGGGCAAACTTTCCAAGGAAGAT
>JAYYHB010000148.1:0-2984 GCA_036157095.1 Pseudomonadota bacterium | reverse complement strand
CATCTGCTCGACAACAATCTTACCCTCGAGCCGGGCCAGATGTGCCCCTAAACAGACGTGGATTCCAAATCCTAGACCCAGATGAGGATTCGGACTGCGTTCAAGCCTGAAAGTATCTGGTGCCTCGAAGACTCGCTCATCCCGATTCGCACTAGCTAGCAACGGAATGACCAACTCGCCAGCCGCAATCGCTTGTCCGGCAATCTCAACATCCTTAGTGGTACGACGAACCGTAGCGGAAAATGGCGAGTAAAAGCGCAGCGCCTCCTCGACAAAATTCTTCGCAAGCTGCGGATTTTGCTTTAGCTGAACCAAGGTATCTGGTTCCTCGTGGAAGATTCTGGCCGATGCAGTGATCAGGCCTGTCGTCGTTTCGTTACCCGCGATTAACAACAAACGACAAAAACTCAGCAGTTCCTCGTCATCTAGTTTGCCGTCCTCTGTTTTCGTTGCGACGAGTTGACCCAGCAGGTGCTCCTTCGGATGCCGGCGAATGTCATTAATGCGCTTCAAAAAGTAGGCATTCATCTCCTGCGCCGCGTACTCTGATTCAGCACTGGGTGTACCAAACAATATCTCGCCGATATTGCTGAAAATCTCGTCAGACCACGCTTTAAAGGCAGCCATATCGCCATCTTCCACGCCCAGCATCTCGGCAATCACCATGACGGGTAGAGGCGCTGCCAAGGCCTGCACAAGGTCCAACTCAGTGTCGGTTGGCATCGCATCCAGCAGCGCGTTGCAGCGGGATCGGATCTGCTGCTCCTGGAGTTGAATTTGACCGGGCTTGAACGCCACGCTGACCAATTTACGCAGACGATTGTGCATGGGCGGGTCGCTAAACAACATGCTCGGTGCGCCCCGCTCTTCAGGTGGCCGAATCGACACCTCGGAAGAAAAGGTCTCATGATCACGTAATATGGCGTGTACGTCAGCATGGCGCGCGACCTGCCAGGGGCCGTCAGCCTCTAGCTGGGTAACAGGAGCGTGGTCGCGCAACAGCTTAAATCCCTCGTATAAGTTCATCGTTTCTTGTGGATCAGCCATGAAGCGTGTTCTTTTGAAAAATGGGCAGCGCAGCTGTGGAGCGGTGTCTGCTAATATTCTCAGGTAAGTCTTGAAAGAAAAAGAGACGGAGGAACGAGCTTTGAAACTTATCAGCGACGAGATACTGATCGACTCGGGACAAGAAGATCCGACCTATGACGCGGTTTATCCCATGTTTGACGGTTTCAACTTTGGTGACCCCGCATCGTGGACTCAAGGACACCCCTTCGACCACTACAGGCAGATGCGCGAACAAGCCCCGGTGATGTGGTCGGGATCCTATCGAGGCACCTCAGGTTATTGGTCACTCACCCGCTTTGAGGACATCAAACAAGCGGAACTCGCCCACGGTATTTTTTCGTCCCAACGCGGCGGCATCAATATGGCGGTCCCTGACCGCAAGCAGTGGAGGCCAGATAAGCTCATGCCTGCTGCGCTCAATTCCTTAATCAACATGGACGAACCGCTGCATCGAGAAATGCGCATGCAGCAAAGCGATTTTTTCTTTCCTGCCTATGTGGACACGATTAGAGATCGAGTCGGTGTGTACATCGATTCTCTGCTGGACGAAATGGAGCGCAAGGGTCCCGTAGTCGACTTTGCCAAAATGTTCTCCGAGGAATTGCCGCTGTTCACGCTGTGCGAAATGCTCGGCGTTGATGAGGCCGAACGGCCACAGGTAAAAACGTGGATGCATCACCTAGAGCTCGCAGCCCAGTTTTTGGCAAATCCATGGCAGACTTTTTTCTCTGAACCCATGTTTCCCTTTCGCTTCAACCGCGTTGTGCGGGATATGTTTGCCTACGGAGAGCGTGTCATGGCTGATCGGCGCGGCAACCCCAGGCAAGACCTGCTGACGATTATTGCCCAGTCCAAGCTAAACGGGGAGCTGCTACCTCAGGAATTTCTGGACGGCTCATGGTTGCTCATAATTTTTGCGGGCAACGACACTTCGCGAAATTCGCTGTCTGGCACGATTCGGTTGATGAACCAGTTTCCAGATCAACGCGCCATGGTGCTTGAGGACCTCGCGCTGATTCCGAGGATGTCCGAAGAAGCCTTGCGCATGGTATCGCCGGTTATCCATATGCGCCGCACGGCCGTTGAGGATACTGAGGTGAACGGACAAAAAATCGGCAAGGATGAAAAAGTAGTGCTTTGGTACGGAGCGGCCAATCGCGACCCGGAGGTTTTCCCCAATCCGGACACCTTCGATATGCATCGTCCCAACGTGGAAAAACACCTCGCCTTTGGGCATGGCGTGCACAAATGCCTTGGCTCGCGCATCGCTAAGATGCAGCTGCGACTTGCTTTCGAACGTATTTTCGAGCGCTTTCCTGACATTTACTGGACCGGTAAGCAAACCATCGCACCTAACGCATTGGTACACGCAATTTCGAGAATGCAGGTGAACCTCTACGGCAAAAACGCCAAACGTCCGACACAAGTCGCAGTTCCGAGGGCAGAAGGCGCCTGATAACGAAAGTCTTGGAATTCCGGGCACGTGACATTCACGGATCAGGCAATAAAGTCAGGCTCCCATAACCCAACTTGAGCTATCTCCATGGTCGATACCTCAGCGCCGGTCACTGTTTGGTTCGACAGCCAGTGCCCGCTGTGCATCAAAGAAATCGCGCTTATGCGCCGCCTCGACTGGCTAAACCGCGTTAACTTCATTGATATCCACGCTGCAGAGCAGTGTCCACTGGACCCTGCACAACTGCTCGAGCGCTTTCACGCCCAAGAGGCAGGTCAGCCCATCGTTGATGGCGCTGCGGCCTTTGCAGTGCTCTGGCGACAACTGCCGCTTCTAAAACCCTTGGGCGTACTGGCTCGATTGCCATGGATACTGCGTGTTTTGGAGCGAGCCTACGTCGCTTTTTTGCGAATTCGACCGAGGCTGCAGAAGTTGGTTAGCTAACGGCCCAAAAGCTTAC
>JAYYHB010000147.1:0-3271 GCA_036157095.1 Pseudomonadota bacterium | reverse complement strand
TCGACAGCGGCTCAACCCTAGCGATTATGGAGGCAATGAAAATGGAGCACGCGATCAAGGCACCCGCAGCGGGCACCGTGACCGACGTCTTTTACAGCATCGGAGACTTAGTGGACGGCGGCGCTGATCTGCTTAACTTTACCCCTGTCGAGCAGACCTAAGACACACGAGTTCACCTAGGCGACCTTGTGTTGCTGCAAAGCGCCAATGGTCTCCACACACGCGTGGGCCGCCTCGGCGCCCTTGGTGACAAAGTGCTCTCGGAAAAATTCTGGCTGACCCTCGCTCAAGAAATCCTGTGGTGTTAGCGCGGCGGAAAATACGGGCACGCCCGTATCCAACTGGACACGCATTAACCCATCGATCACCGCGGTAGAGACAAATTCGTGGCGATAGATACCCCCATCGACAATCAGCCCTGCCGCGACGATGCCCGCGTATTGTCCGCTGCAGGCAAGCAGCTTGGCGCGGAGTGGAATCTCAAATGCACCGGGCACCTCGAACAGTTCAACATCCCGGCTGTCGAGGTTGGCATGAACCTGTAAAAAAGAATCACGAAGCGCATCAACGATTTCGCGATGCCAGCAGGACTGGACAAAGGCAATTTTTGCCGCGTGAGGTGATGTCGGGGAAATTGCAATTGAAGCTATTCATCTGTTGCTTTCCTATTGATTGGTTAAACAACAGAGCAACAAGGACATAGGCCGCGGCTGACAAAAATCAGCGTTGGCAGATTACCTTATTCTCATAACCAGACTTTAACTGTCGGCCTCGGAATCACACCGAGTCTGCTGTCCTCTCGACAAAGCAAATGCTTTGCTGCCAAGAGCGCCCGCGGGCTGCGCATCGTTTTTGCGTCACATGCATGTGAGCGACAAAGGAGGCAATTACCGCCGGTGGGGACTTTCACCCCGCCCTGAGAACTCGCGTTTTCGGCGAGTGAAAACTACCAGAGAGATCAACATTCATGACAACGAAGGCCAACCTAGCTAATTGTTCGTGCAGAGGCCGGTACTGGCGCAAACCAGCGCAAAAGTATCGGCAACAATACCAGACTAATGATGAGCAGAAGACTGATGGCGATGGTCAACAGGAGTCCGATGGATGCAGCCCCTTGATGCGGACTCAAACTTAACGAACAAAATGTGGCCACCGTTGTCAGACCACTGATCGAAACCGCGCGACGAATCGCCGGATCCAAGGCCTGCCTACCTCCCTCACGCTGGGCCTGGCGGTGCCGATGCACAATGTGGATACCAGTATCAACGCCAAGGCCCAGTATCAGAGGCACCATGAGAATGTTGGCCATATTTAGGCTAATTCCCAAGACCGAGCAGAGAGCAAGGGTAAGTACGATCGTCATTGCGATAGGCGCGAGTACTAGCAGGGGGAACTTCCAACCCCGAAAATACAGTATCAGAAGTACAAAGATGGCACCAAAAGCCGTCGCCGCAGCCTGCTGAAACGACTCGATCACCACGGCCCCAATACCCCACTCAACGACACTTCTGCCCGCGGCATTCGGCGCGTTCGCGGAGACTTCTGTGATGAAGGCGTCGGTAGCATCGCGGTCATTTAGTTGTGTGGCTGGATTCACCGAGACGAGGTGCTGACCGTCCGGTGAGATAAGTCTTTCACGAAACCTCTGTGGCACTTGCTCCAGAGAAAACGGCTGTGCGTTCAACAGACCACGTAACTTCAAGAGACTATCGGGCAATTGTTCGACCAGTTGAGTTTCATAGGCTGCGATGTGCTCCTGCTGCTGCAACATAGCCTCGGCAGAGCGCACTACTCTTTCAGCTTCAATGCGGCTAGCGCCGCTAAGCTCCAAAGCGGTTTCGCGCAAGTACTCAACAGCCAAGATCGCCAGCTCCAGATCGACGGGGGTCGCTGACGGCGCATCAAGGTCAATCAGCAAGTCTTGAACCTGCGCCAGCTTAGCCGCCTTGGCATCCTGCGCCTGGGGTACAAAGTCATCGGGTATCGTCACTGCCCCCACCGTAGGCAGTGTCTTCAGACGCGTTTGCAGTGCTGCCGCCGACTCGGCATCAGGCGCCAATATATGCACGCTGTAATCGGTGGTTTGGCGATCGCTTTGAAGGTCCAGCAACGCTCGCATGGCAGGCGACTGAGCGTCGCGCATGGCCAAAACGCTGTAATCAAAACGCACATCTTTGGCTATCGACAGTGATGCCAAAAAGGCGACGGCAAATATCCCCACCACCAGTACTCGAAGCAGTGAATCACTGTTCGCGCTAAGGCGGCGCAGTAGTGGCGTTATCAGCATCTTGCGGGACAAGTCTTGTGGCGCCGGGGTCCAGCACATCAATGCTGCTGGAATCACCGTCAACGTGAGCAGCAGAGCGATAGCAATGCCCCCGGCGCAGATCACGCCCAGCTCGGCAAAACCCCGATAGGCCGTAGGCAGGAAAGCCAAAAAGCTGCCCGCCGACGTAAGCGAACACAAAATTAATGCTGGCCCAGTGTCCTTGAGCGCTTGCACCAAAGCCATTGCCACGTTGTTGGACAAGTGCGACTGAGTACGCAAAGTAAAGTGCGCCGCGAAATCGACTCCGAGACCAAAAAACAACACCACGAAGATCATCGAGAGCGTATTGAGCTCTCCAATCACTAGGGTCGCAAAACCGAGGGTAAGACAAACACCCATGACCAACATGGCTGCGATCGCGAGCAAAATACGCAGAGAGCGAAGGCCCAGATGCAAAATGAGCGCAACAAAGAGCAGCGACACCATACCAGCCAGCTCCACGCCTTCCAGGGCCGCGCTCATCTCCTCGTGGGCTAGGGCTATCTCCCCAGTCAACGCCACGTCAATGGCCGGCGATGGGGGATATTCTCTAATCACCGCTTGCAGCGCAGTGACGATGGCTTCGTTGGGTAGGGCCTCACCCAACTGCTGCCGTCCAGTCATCACAATTAACTCATGATAAGTATCGCCCGAGGGCTCCAACGGGTAGAAGGCTTCAAACTCAAGATTCCGCTGCTCCAATCCTGCCACAGCAGACGCAAGGGATATCGGTAGCGGCTGCCCGGCATTGGCGCTAACAAAGTCTGCGTAGGTAAACAGCACGTTGGCCAGTGATGCTTCGTCCATCAGTCGCAGCAATGTGCCTTGATTGTAGCTGACACCCTCGAGCCACTGATCTAACTGCGGTTCTGTCAAAAAGTACGGTCTAGCGTTGGCAATAAAGGGATCAATGCCCGGTGCGAATACGTCATCTAGCACCTCCATGGGCAAACGCTGCACCAG
>JAYYHB010000146.1:0-2926 GCA_036157095.1 Pseudomonadota bacterium | reverse complement strand
CTCCTCTTTGATCACCGTGGCCCCTTGTTCCGCCATCATAATGGCGGCAAAGGAAGCAGTAATCATGGTTGAAAACTCAAGTATCGTAATGTCTTCTAATGTTTTCATTGCTCCCCCAAGAACTTTTTGCTTGCTTCCCACTCTATTATTTTGAATCCTGCTCTGCCTTCAAGAGGCCTGTTGTGCTCGGTAAACGCAGGACTGCCGCAAGGCCGATCAAGCTGGTTATCGCAGAGAGCAGAAAAACCATTATAAAGGAACCGGTCATGTCCGCGATCCATCCGCCGATTGGTGGTGAAATGGTCTGGGCAACGCCGAACACCAATGTCGCTGCAGCAAAGCTCGCACCGTAATCTTCGGCAGTTGTATTTTCTACGACATACAGCGTGATCAGACTGGGCAGCGAGCTAAACAAAAAACCGATGCCCATACAGCCAAACCATACCGGCAGGGCGATTCCACTAAGCACTATGACCGTAAACAAAGGCCATAGCCCGAAAGCCAGCGATAGCATAAAGCGCACCCCAAAACGCTGAGCTAACGTCGTCAGCAGCGGCCCGCCAAAAATCATGGCCACACCCATAATCGAAAACGCCATGGAAGCGTCTACTGAGGTCCAACCACTGTCGTCCTCAAGCCGAGTGGTAAGAAACCCCAGGAACAGTAGGTACATAAAACCAAAGCAGCCGTAGGCTAAGGTTAGCGGAAACCAGCCACGCATACGCTGAAGGGCTGAAAAGCCGCCTACGCCACCACCGCCAGCGGGCTTGGCCTGCTGATGCCGCACCAACAACAATACAAAAACCATGACCACGACGCCGATGTAAAACTGCACTTGGTATGCTTGGGCCCAGGCTGCATCACCCATGGAATCGCGCAATCTGCCGCTAACGGTACTGACGAATAAGATTCCAAAGCCAATCCCCGAGCCCATCAGACCCACTGCGAGCGGTCGTTTATTGGCGGGTATGGCATCAGCCGCAATTACCGGCGCGGGAATCCACAGCAGCGCACCGCCGACACCTGTGATGCACAGCGACAAACCCAGCATCTCGGCAGACGAGCTAAAGCTAGCGCCACAGAGCCCCACCACGGCGAGCACCATGCCAACCCGCATGATGCCGAGCAGTCGATAGCAACCAGCGAGCCAGGACACACACAAGGTGCCGACCAGGTAAGCTCCCACGTTGGCCCCGCCGATGAAGCCAGCCAGGGTATTACTAATACCCAAATCGTCGCGCACTGCAGGCAACAAGGCACCGTAACTGAAACGACCAAAAGCGTGCCCGACAGATGCAGACACGCAGATCAGCGATACGACGATCCAGCCGTTTACCTTAAAGGATTTGGTATGAGCCAACCGTTGCGGTTCCGTCATATAAGTGGGTGCCTTGGTGAATCAGTTGGTCGGGGCCGTGGTCGTTCCCGAGCGAGGGCCTTAGTTTTTCTTGCCAAAGCCTGCAATGCGTTCCGCCATATCAGGACCGGTCCCTGCACCGTTGTATACCTCAAAGGCCAAGCCCTCGGTCAGGCTCATACCATCGGTACCGCTCAGTAGGGCCTTGTACCCACGCAGTGAGTGCCAGGAGTTTTGCAGCATCTCTCGGCAATAGGCGACGACTTCGGCTTCGAAGGCGTCGTCGTCGAATACCTGCACCACCAATCCCATATCTAGGGCCTGAGCCGCCGTGTAGGTTCGCGCGGTAAGCATCATTTCCGTGGCCTTGGCATTGCCTATCTTGCGCGGTAGGCGCTGGCTGATTCCCCACACAGGCTGCAATGCCCACTTGCCGTGCGTGTCGGCAAACTTCGCGTTCGCACTCGCCACAATCAGGTCCCCAGCCAGCGCCAGCTCCAGCGCACCGGTATAGCAATGACCATGCACCGCGCTGATCACCGGCTGCGGTAACTGCGTGAGGACTTCGATCACCTTGGCTTGAAAGTTAGGCCGGGGCAGCTTTTCGCCGGCTGCGATATCGCCAAGATCGTGACCGGCTGAGAAACACCGACCCGCTCCCTTGATCACCACACAGCCAATTTCGTCAGGCTGGCGGGCAATGTCTTTAGCGTGAGCGTGAAGCTCCTTAAACAGCGCGACATTTAGCGCATTGAGTTTGTCGGGTCGGTTAAGCGTCAACAGCGCAATACCGTCGATGTCTTGGCGTATTACTAGATCAGTCATCTTGGGCTGCCTCCTCTGAAGTTGTTACGAAGGGTGCGCCGTCTAAGTGCAGCATGACGTGATTCGCAAGGGCAGCCTTGCGATGCCTGGAAGATGCCTGAAATTCTGGCGCGGTCATCATTTGCATGAAGGCGCGACGCGTGGGAAAGACCATTATTGCTGCGGTGTCGCAATTGAGGCCATCAGGCCCGATCATCACCTGATCTACGGCGACGCTGAAGGCCACATGGCCACCCAAAGCCGAGATTTTTTCCCCTGCCTCTGCGGCATAGGCCGCGTAGGCTTCTAGGCCAGACACATCTGCCGCGGGGGTACCATATTCAGGATCGTCGGGTTGGTATTGCGCACGCTTGTTAAACCAAAACAGATTCAGCGCAGCAAGGGGCGCGTCGGGATCACCCTGCATCAGTTTGGCTGCATGTTCCTCGCTCGGCGTGTGATACCTCTCCATTAATCCCCCTATTTTTCTTCTTCTGACCTGGGTACCTTAACGTGATATCGCGCCCCAAGGCACCTAGATTCAAGGCAGCGTGCTCCCACTCTTTGGCTGTCTGTGGGTTTAGGAACATTGAGCCCATTGAGCAAATTCCTTGATACTGCGAACTATCGACGCACCGCTGGTGACTCCAAGGCCAGTCCTTGTGATCGCCAGACCAGGTAAAGCTCCAAGGCAAGATAAGCGTCGGAACCCAGCTCTTGCGTCTGCGCACGCACACCACTCTCACAATCCTGCAATCGGCGGTG
>JAYYHB010000145.1:0-5844 GCA_036157095.1 Pseudomonadota bacterium | reverse complement strand
CTTGGCCTAGGCCCTGCGTCGTTGGATAAACTGGTATCAGCTCTGGTTTGGGTGGTTCAGGGGGCGAATCAAACACTTGGTATTCCGGGTGAGCCATGGCCAGATGCCCTCCCATAAAGGTGACACTGCCAAAGGCACGTATATGTCTGCCGTCCTCGAACGCGCGCTGTTGGGCTTTGTTGAAGTGAAAAAAGCGCAGCCGCAGCTCTCGCTGACCATCACCGATCAACACTTCTAATCCACGGCTTCGGCCAAAGGTAATTTTGCTGCCCAAGATTATGCCCTCGACGAAGGCCTCTTCGCTTAAGCGCAGTTCGCCCAAGGGTATGAGCTGTGACCGGTCTTGATAGCGGGCGGGCAGGTGAATGAGGAGGTCGAGCAAACGAAAAATGCCCAAACGTCCCAATTTTTCCTGGAGTTTCGGGCCAATACCCTTGAGTTGGACAACGCTGCCTTCAGGATCAACCGCCATATACTCTGCGACTAAACGATTCTTGCTGCGGCGGTAGCCATCAGTTCAGGACCAAGATTGCATCAATCTCAATTTGCGCACCCTTGGGCAGTGCAGAAACTTCGACGGCTGCTCTGGCTGGATAAGGCTCATTCATGTATTGCGCCATGATCTCGTTGACCGTCGCGAATTGGTTGAGGTCTGTGAGATATATGGTGAGCTTGGTGCTATCGCTTAGGGCGCCGCCCGCGGTTTCGGCTATCGCACCTAGATTCTTAAAAACCTGATGGGCCTGGTCAACGAAGTCTTCGCTTACAATGGTCATTTGGGACGGGTCCGGATTCGGCAAGAGGGGGATCTGTCCGGAAATGAAGACCAGGGTGCCGTTCGCGACTTTGACTGCCTGAGAATAGGTGCCGATAGCACTGGGTGCCCGGGGCGTTTGGATCGCTTCTCTTGTCTTTGCCGAGTCTTTTGGAACGCTCATGGATAGAATTGCCTCAGCTCAATCGATTAACGTGGTGGTTGATCTTAGTCGGCTCAAGTTTACACGGACGTCTAGCTGAAGCTTCTTACCGCATTGATCACGGTAGCATTGCGGCGTAGCCGCCGCATGAGCATGGCCAAATGGTCGCGATTACGCACTGTAATGCCCACGTTGACGGTACTGATATCCGCGCTGCGTTCCTCAATATTGATGCTCTCCATACCGGCGTCGCATGAGGATATCTCAGCGGCAATTTCCGCCATGATGCCTTTGCGGCGTTTCACATTGATGCGCAACATGGTTTGAAACTCGTCCTCTACATGGGAAGTCCAACGCGCGGGTGTTATCTCATGAGGGGTTCGGCGGCGCACCTCATTTAAGTTGTTGCAGGTTTCCACATGCACCACGAAGCCCTTGCCAGGAGTCATGTGGCCGACTATATGATCACCGGGTATCGGGCCGCAGCAGCGTCCATAGCTGACCACCAAGCCCTCGCCTCCTACGATGGTTACAGGACCTGCACTCTCTACGGCAATGGCCTGGTACTCGGGATTGTCTGCTGCCAAAAGTTTCTGTGCCGCTAGATGCGCCGAGACATTCCCGTTGCCAATACTTTGCAGCAGCTCATCTAGTTTGCGTACGCCGAGTTCGCCAAAGACCCGTCGCAGACGCCGAAAATCCAAATCATTAATGCTGGTATTGGCAGCGCCGAGCACGCGATTGAGTAGCTTGCGGCCAAGGGCAATCAATTGACCTGCCTGCTGTTGCTTCAACTCGCTGCGGATCGCCGAGCGTGCCTTTGATGTCACGGCGAAGTTCAGCCATGCCGGGCTCGGCGTGCTGTCCGGGGCCGTTATAATTTCGACCTGTTGTCCGCTCTGCAGCTGTTGAGACAGAGGCGAGAGTTGTCCATCTACGCGACAGCTCATGCACTGGTTGCCAATGTCGGTGTGCACGCAGTAGGCGAAGTCCACGGCGCTGGCGCCCCGGGGCAGTTCGAGAATTTTCCCCTTGGGTGTAAATACATAGACCTCATCGGGGAATAGATCGATCTTCAGGCTTTCAATAAATTCCATTGGATTGCCAGCGCGACTCTGCAGCTCCATCAGATCGGAAACCCATCGGCGAGCGCGTTGTTGACTGGATTCAAACTCAGTATTCGAGCGGTATAGCCAATGACCGGCAATACCGTTTTCCGCGACCGCGTGCTGTTGCTTGGTGCGAATTTGTACTTCGATTGGCGCACCTTGGGGCCCCATGAGCGTGGTGTGCAACGACTGGTAACCGTTCACCTTAGGAATCGCAATATAGTCTTTGAATCGCGCGACCACCGGACTGTATAGACCGTGCACAATTCCTAATGCTCGGTAACAGGCGTCTGCCTGATCCACAATAATGCGGAAGCCGAAGACATCCATGATTTCCGCGAAAGACTTGTGTTGGGTCTTCATCTTGCGATAGATCGAATAGATATTTTTCTGCCGACCAATAACCTCAGCTGCGATGCCCTCGCGATTTAGCGCTGCAGTAATGGCGGTTTGAACTTCGTCAACCATGGCCTTGCGATTGCCCCGTGCGTCGACCACCGCCTGGGCAATACGTTGAGATCGAAGGGGATATAGCGCGCGAAAAGCCAACTCCTCAAGTTCGCTTTTGATCATTTGAACCCCAAGGCGGTTGGCGATGGGGGCATAGAATTCAATGGTCTCGCGTGCGATACGTTTGCGTTGACCATCAGACATGACTCCGATAGTTCGCATGTTATGCAGCCGGTCTGCCATTTTGACCATGATGACGCGGATGTCCTTGGCCATGGCCATGGCCATTTTCTGAAAATTCTCGGCCTGGGCTTCGTCGCGGCTGGCGAAGATTTTGCTCAGCTTGGAAACCCCATCTACCATATCCGCGACAGAAGAGCCGAATAACTCACTTAACCCAGACCGGTTGATCTCGCTATCCTCAATCACATCGTGCATCAGCGCGGCCATTAGTGACTGATGATCCATATTCATGTTGGCTAGGATCTCGGCTACGGCTATGGGATGCGTAATGTACTCGTGACCAGTTCGGCGGGTCTGCCCTTCATGGGCTTTTCGCGCGTATTCGTGGGCGGCTTTGACTAGGTCAATTTCCTCGTCTTTGAGGTAGGAGAGTTTGGAAACTAAAGAATCAATGGTGGCTGGGGCCGCAACATCAGGTCGTTTGGCCTCAGCCGCCAATTGGGCGACAAAGTATGACTCTTGCCGAGCCTCAGTCTGCTGCAGGCTCATCGTCTCCCAGTGGACCTGCGCTCAAGTTTGAGATGCTGAAGTCAGTGTTGACTTCGTCGTCGTCTGGTGAGATTTCTTGGCTATCCAATAGTTCGTGGCTCATCACGCCCTTGGCTATCTCTCGCAGAGCGATTACCGTCGGCTTGTCGTTTTCCTCGTCAACAAGTGCTTGCGTATTGTAGTTGCGCAGCGCTCGGGCACGTCGGCTTGCGAGCATGACCAAGTCAAACCGGTTATCTACATGATCTAAACAATCTTCGACGGTAATACGGGCCATGAAATACTCGCGCTAGGTGCAGGGGACTATCGTGGAGAATACAGACTGCCAAAAACAAGTACAAGATCACCGACGTTTACTCACCTGTGTGTACGAGCGTTTTGACCTCTGGATGCTGCAGCTGCACGTTTTTTTGCAGGCGCGCTGCCCGCACTATCGCAATGAAGTCTTGTACTGCGTGGTCAAAGTCCTCGTTGATCACCAAATAATCAAAATGTTCAGCCTGGGACATGTCGAGTTTCGCTTCGCTAAGCCGATTCTCGATGCTTTCTTGAGTATCCTCACCCCGAGAAGTCAATCGAGCCGCCAGGGCTTCAACCGAGGGAGGCAAAATAAAGACACTGATCGCCTGGGGCATTGCTTCACGCACTTGTTGTGCACCCTGCCAATCAATTTCAAGAATCACGTCTTGGCCCTGATCACGTTTGTTGGCCACCTCGGCCTTGGAGGTGCCATAGCGCTTGCCGAACACTTTTGCGTGTTCCAAAAAATCCGCATCGTCGACCATCTGCGAAAATAAGTCTTCACTGACAAAGTGGTAGTTTTCGCCATCCACCTCACCGCCTCTGGCAGGTCGAGTGGTGTGGCTTACAGAAACCACAAGCTGTTCATCGGCAGCAAGTGCCGCGTTAACGATGGATGTTTTGCCTGCACCTGAAGGCGCGGATACAAGAAAGAGATTGCCAGTGTGCATAGCGTTTTTACGTATTCTTCTGTCTCACGGGTCCGCCTTAACTGAGATTTTCGTTGGGCGAAAACTATTTAGTGGCGTGAGCGCACCCTTACACTAAGTGTATCGAGATCTTCTTGGAATGCCCAGTCGTTGCGCTGCGAGTGCGTAGATGGATTCACCTCTCACTCGATGTTCTGTACCTGCTCGCGGATTTGCTCAATGATTATTTTTAACTCAATCGAGGCGGCAGAGGTCTCGGCGCAAACCGACTTTGCGCCGAGGGTATTCGCCTCGCGATAAAGCTCTTGGGTCAGAAAGTCCCATCGGCGTCCGTGGGGACCCGGGCCTGCTATTAGGTCTAGGCCCTGAGTTACATGAAGGCGCAAGCGATCAAGTTCTTCTCGTATGTTGGCTTTTGCCCCAGCAGCACTACTTCTTGGGCTAGACGCTCTGCATCAACCTTTATCGTGAGTTCGTCGACGCGATCCTGAAGCTTCTGGCGCCGTCTGGCTGGTAGCGTTTGAGCAGGGGTTTCGAGCTGCTGAATCTGAGTGTCTACATCCCCTAATGCGCGGCATACGATGTCCGGTAATTTGGTGCCCTCCTCGGCGCGAGAGGCCGTAAGCTCGTCCAAACCTTGCTCAAAGAGTGTGGTAGCCGCCATCGCTAAGTCGCTTACCCCGGTCTCAGACTGATGCAGCACGCCAGGCCACGCTAGGAGCTGACTTTGCGACAGTGGCGCTGTTCGAGGTGCCTTCAGCCCAATCGCGGTGACCCCGGTCTCCAGTGCCTCTAGCAGCGGTTCGTTTACGGCAAATTTGTGATCGGCTCTGTTGGCTTCCAGTTTCAGGCTGGCGTCCAGCTTGCCGCGCGTTAGTGCCTGTCTTGCATACTCTCGCAGCGACTGCTCTATGCCTTTGAGTGCTTCGAGAAATCGAAATGTCGTTTCTAAAAATCTTTGATTGACCGTTCGCAGCTCCCATACCAAATGAAAATCTGCTGATCTATGCCCCACGCTGGCGAAGTCAATTATGCTGAAAACGTTGCTAATAGCTCCTCTAGGATTGGTCAAATGATATTGATCGAAATTTCTGCTTAGTAGTGTTGAGCCTAACGCATTCGCTGGGTGGCTAATGGCTCCTGCAGGCAAAAATTCACGGCCTATCTATTGTATCGCTACTCGAACTTACATACGGTTCCAACGCTGTCCGGGTAGTGATGATTTCAGCGTCTTTATCCGTCCTAGTTTGATCTTAGTTTTAGGAAATTCAGGCAGTGATACTTAACAAACAAGGAAAACCCTATGCGACCCAGCGGCCGAGCCAACGATGAGCTGAGACTGATTCGCTTTACCCGCCAATTTACCAAGCATGCGGCTGGTTCGGTGCTGGTAGAATTTGGTGATACCAAGGTGATATGCACCGCATCTATTGAAGAGTCGGTGCCAGGTTTCTTGCGCGGTCGCGGCGAGGGATGGGTAACAGCAGAGTACGGTATGCTGCCTGGAGCCACGAATAGCCGCAACGACCGTGAAGCCGCACGCGGCAAACAAAGCGGTCGTACGGTGGAAATTCAGCGGCTTATTGGCCGGTCATTGCGCGCCATGGTCGATATGAAGAAACTCGGTGAACGAACCATCCGTATTGACTGTGACGTGATTCAAGCAGACGGGGGAACCCGAACAGC
>JAYYHB010000144.1:0-2569 GCA_036157095.1 Pseudomonadota bacterium | reverse complement strand
CGACTGGTAGATCCAGCGGGAGCTCAGGTGATTCGCGATGACGCCAAACGGTGAATCTAGCGCCCGGTGAAATTGGGTTTACGCTTTTCGAGAAAGGCCTTTAGGCCTTCTTCGAAATCTTCACTGGCGAACATGCCAGCAAGATGAACCATTAGGTGGTCTACGGCAGTATCGTAGGATTCTTCCAGGCCCATGCGCATCATGCGCTTGGTGGTTTGCACTGCCATCGGTGCATTGTCGGCAACCTCATGGGCCCATTGCATCGCGGTTGGCAGCAGCTCATCGTGAGGCACCACAGCGTTTACCAAACCCAGCTCAAGGCACTCGTCCGCGAGCACCGTGCGTCCCCGGTAGTAAAGCTCTGCTGATTTCGCCCAACCCACAAGGCGGGGTAGCAGCCAAGTGCCACCGCTCTCGGGCACGACGTTTCGCCGCGCGGTAATGGCTGCCATTTTGCCGTGCTCAGACATGATGCGCATGTCGCACAGTAGGGTTAGATCCATGCCATAGCCCGCTGCCGCACCGTTAACTGCGCAGATGATCGGTGTATCGCAATGCCACATGACGTTGATAGGCGCGTCCCGCAAGTCAAAGAGCTTGCGAGGCGGGCGGTTGTGGTTCGCGTTGGTCTCCTCGCTTTCGTCTTCTCGACGCTTGTTTGTGTCGATCAAGTCGAGTCCTGCGCAAAAGCCTTTGCCTTCGCCGGTCAAAACGATGCAGCGAATTTCTGGGTCTTTGTCCGCGGCTACAACCTTGGCGGACAGCTCATCAAGCATATCGCGGCTGATCGCATTTAGCCTATCCGGGCGATTGAGCCTGATTAACAGGACGCGGTCGTGCAGCTCAAGAATCAGCTCATCGGTGCTTGATTGGGTAATGCTCATAAGTCTCTCCCTGAATGCGTTTTGCTGGATCGACGATGTCTTGAATGCAATTGCTGGTCAAGTAGCAAGGGTCGTTCAAGTTCGTTTTGCCTAGACCAGAACTGTTAATCATGGGGCAAATAATAGATTATTGCTGGTTGGTTTCGTTCCGTCGTACGCCATCGCTGCTGCTGCGGTCGCAAAGTTGTAGTGGGGAGAATTGGTGGCATCATTTTGTTTAGTCGTTGGCGCGACGTTCGCCAGATTTAAAAGCGCGAAGGTGGGAACGAGCACCAGGCTTGGCACAATTCTCTTCGTTGTCGCTCTAAGCCTTGGCAGCACTGCATATGCCCAGGGGTTCGGCGTGGTTTTGGCCAGCTTTAGTAAACCTGAAAACGCAGATCGTTACCGTGCCCAGATTGAGTTAGACATCCCTAAGGAAAATCTTGAGCTCACGGTTATTCCTGCCGATAGCGCCGGCGGCCAAAGTGTCTATCGCGTAGTCGCTCAAACGAGAGATCGATCTAGCCGTGATTTGTTGGAACGAATGCGCCGTATTGGGTTTTCCGATGCTTGGCATATCAAAAGTCATAGTTTGCCTAGCATCTCAAAAGACAGTCACCGCCTTTCACGCTCTGATGTTAAAGCTTCTCCGTCAACGCAACTGCATACGCAAACAAACTCCATCAAAAATAAGCCCGCGGAAATTGAAAGCGTTACACCAGCGATTTCCGCTGATAAAGCTTCGCCGCAAGTTCAACTAGCTGAATTTGCGGGTAAAGGTCCACAAACCGTGTATGGATCTGAGGGTGGTGTTGATTTAAACCAATTGCAGATTCAAACGCTGGATCATGAAGAGGCTGGCATCACTATCGATGGCAAAATAGAAGAAGCTGTTTGGCGCGGGATTCCTTATTACGACAACATGCTTGTTTCTATACCGGACTTGGGAGAACCCGCCAAATACGCGACAAAATTGCGTTTTTTCGCGACGGAAAAGGGTTTATACGTCAGCTCTGACATGGAGCAACCAGCCGATTCTATTATCGAGAGAATTACCCGCCGGGACGATTGGGTAGATAGGGATACGTTCGGCGTAACGTTAGACCCTTCTGGTAAAGGCGAATTAGGCTACTGGTTCTGGGTTGCTCTCGGCGATAGTTTGGCAGACGGCAAAGTTTTGCCCGAGCGGCGTTGGCAGCGAGATTGGGATGGTCCTTGGATCGGCAAATCATCTAGAACGGAGACTGGTTGGAGTGTAGAGATGTTTCTTCCCTGGTCGATGTTGGACGTACCGGTCAAAGAGGGCTTGCGTGATATGGGCTTCGCGGCCAGCCGCTTGGTGGCCCATCAAAATCAACGGTACCAATGGCCAGGTTATGGGGTATCCAGTAAACGGTTCGTTTCGGCGTTTAATCGCATTCAGATGTATGGGATACAGCCCGTTAAAAAACTATCGTTTATTCCTTTTGCGGCGGCGACGCATGATGAGGTGTATGCCGAGACTAGGATGCGAGTGGGTGCGGACTTTGCTTGGCAACCATCGCCAATGCTGCAGATGTCAGGGTCAATCAACCCAGACTTTGGCGCTGTTGAATCTGATGACGTCGTTCTAAATCTCACCGCTAGCGAGACATTTTTTCCCGAAAAGCGACTCTTTTTTCTGGAAGGAAGCGAGATTTTCAATGTCATGCCGAGGGATGATT
>JAYYHB010000143.1:0-7257 GCA_036157095.1 Pseudomonadota bacterium | reverse complement strand
CTCGCTGTTATCGATGAAGGCGCTGTTAGTCGCAATCTCAAGACCCTCAAATTCGCTGCGACTGATGAAGTTCCAGACCCCCGCCATAGCGTCGGTACCATAGGTCACGGAACCGCCGTTCTTAAGTAACTCGACTCGCTCCATCGCAATTGTCGGGAAAGCACCGATGTCTACAACGTACTGGCCGCCCTTACCTACGCTGGCTCCTGTAACGACCATACGCTTGCCGTTCATCAATACCAATGAACGCTCGGCACCTAAGCCGCGAATATTGATGTTCTTCAGGCCAGTCGCCACGCCGGATCCGGCATATTGCTCAGACTGGTTTAGCGTTCCCGACATTGCTGGAGTATTACGAATAATCTCCACCATTTGCGGGCTTCCCTGCTCTTCCCACTCTGACCGATCGTATACGTCGACAGGGTTAGATTGCTCTTCAACCGCTCTGGCGATGTATGATCCGGTCACTACGACCTCTTCGATTATGCCGTCGTCTTCAGCCTGGGCCGAAATTGGCAGCGCCATACAGGCAGCCAGAGCGAGCGGCGTAACCTTCAAGCGCAAACTTGAGCTATCCATAGTCTCTCCTCCTATGTGCATTTTTTAGTTCTTGTATCGTCAACCAAAAGTTAACGGCGGATAGAATCTATCACAAAAAATTCATCATAAAAGCACTGATGTACTATTTTGTTGCGGCCCTCTGTTCCATGCACCACTTTGATGCGTTGTGCTTATCCGAGATTCAACCGAACCGAGCTTCAATTTATCGATAACAGAGACCATTTAATCTAGAGCGCATTCGCCAATTGGGGCTGCGCCGACTGGTTCAAAGGCGTTTCAATGGGCAAGAAGGCGCCACCAAGGACAAGATCTAGGGCTTTATACTCAAACAACGACACGAGTCCTATTGAGCTGGCTACAGCAAAATTAGCACCTGCCTTGGAATGAAGGATTACAAAATACGCCCTGGTAGGCACCTCGATGGATGCTTACAGAGAAAAGTCACGCTGTCTCTGAGGAGAAAAACAGACGCCGCTAGGTTATGGAATGATGAGGCTGCAACGCTGCTAGTGCACTACCTAGGCGTTATAACGGCGATCGGCGAGTGTTCTTTAGCGACGACTTTCATAGCGGCTTTGGAACAGGCACGTCTAAGGCCAGCAATTTTTCAATTGAATTGAGGGTAGTTTGGGGTGGACGATGGGGATTGAACCCACGACCGCCGGAATCACAATCCGGAGCTCTACCAACTGAGCTACGCCCACCACAGGCGCGCGATTATAGAGTTGCCCAGCCTATTCTGCTACCACTTTCATGGCTTCGACCTAACGCTCGTTAGAGATCAATGCCCCCATTTCTGTTCGCCAACCCGAAAGGTCACTCAATGAATTCCGTCTCGATATAAGTCAGCGCTGAGGCCGCAAGAAGATCCTGAATCTCCTGAGGCTTGGGCCGAGGCATACCGGCTTTACGCATTAATCTTATGACGTGCGTGGTTAGGGAGCGTTTGTTGGGTGAGTCTAATCCAATCATCTCTTCATCAAAGGGCTTGGGCGACGACTCGGCTTCACCTGTTGCAGACCCAGTCTGCCTCGCATGCTCCCTCACCTTCGCGAAATTCTCTTCGTTCCAACCCTTTGCCCCTAGGGCGATGAGCGTACGAACCACGGATTGGCTTGACAGCTCTAGTGAAGACCCTTTAAGGGCACGCTCATATTCGACCGATTTCCAACTGCTTGGATCGCGCAGGTCAACGCTGGAGCGAGAAGTCCCCGCACCATCAACACCGTGGCAGCTACGACAACTCTCGGTGCCTTTGTTGTAAACAATATTGCCTAGCTCATATAGGTCTATGGGCTGACCGTCCTCAGCGACGCTATGGCCTGCAATGAGCAGTGTTGTGAGAACGAAAAATTTCAATTGAAAAAAAAACGGTTTAACCATAGTTTTCGATGAAGTCCTGCTTTTTATCATCCAAAGATTATTAAATTACCTCGCCAATTGGAATATTGCTTTGCGAAAGAACTCTTCAATTTTGTTCCAGGTTACTGGGTTATTTCTACTTTCGTTAATCATTACCGTATTCCTAGTTTCATCAGAAAATTTCCTCTTACGACAACAATCGCTCGCTACCCTGTCCTCAGAAATTTTTGATAACCAGAACATACTTTTCAGAAAAATTCGCGACAACGTCTTTGAGCGTATGGAGTATTACGCCTTTGATGCCGACCCCGGTAAACCCTCGATCTGGCGCCTTCGTGGGCGAAGGAGTCCAGTAGAGGCCATACAAAGTTCGGTGCCGAGACGAATAGAAATTGCCATTGGACCGCAGTACCGACGTTTGGTGGAAAACGGCACGCTGCATAACATGGCAATTATCTCGCTCAGCGGAGAAATCATTTTCGACTTTGCTCCCGCCATTGGGCAATCCTTCATGCAGCCCGGATTGGCACAGCAGTTAAGCGCTTCATCATTTAAGCGGGCGACCGAACGAGGCTTTATTCAATCGGGTCCCAACATTCAGCAGTTTATTGTTTTTCCAATCTACGCCAATGCCACTCCGCTTGCATACGTCTACTACGGAAGAGACTTTCAATCCCTTGCAACGGCATTCGAACAAGACTCGGATTCCCTGATCATCACTGCAGCCAAGGACGTTGTTTCCGACGCACAAAGCGCATCACTCGACAACTTAAACAGGCTATTGGACTTGAGAGAGCCGGGGTTCGCAGAATTAAACGGCAAAACCCACGCCATCGCGCCTTTTTCTCTGGACGTCGCGGGTTCAGAGTTCACAACGATTTATTTTGCAAAGAATATTGATGTGGCGGTGACCGAGGGCGAGGCGTTTTTTTATCAGGCGCTTATTCTTTCCGCAGCCTTCTTGGCTCTTTCAGGCTTGGTTTTATTCTTTTTATTGCGGAGTCGTTTGCGGCCGTTGGGTGACGCGATAGAGGTCCTCGATGACCTAGCGAAAGGCAATTTGGAAGCACAGATAGAAAAAAAGCGTGACGACGAGATTGGTAAAATAGCCGACGCGTTGAACGTATTCAAAGCGCGAATACATGCGTTTAACACTCTGCAGCGTGACGCACGGGAAAAGAAAATTTCCCAACAAGCAGAAATACTTTCGCACACCCAAGCGCTAGCGCAGCTCCTACCCGAGTCTCGACGTCAATCAATGGACGGCACCATTGTGGAACTCGAGACAGAAATCGAAAAAAGCAAGGCCTCTAAGGCCCAATATGGCTTTGCTGTCGACGAAGATGATGTCAGCGGTCTATTTGCAAAGTCTTTCTCGTCTTTGTCGCGAGAGCTTTCAGCGCAGTACGATGAGCTCGATAACTTGGTTAAAGAACGCACTCAGGAGCTAGAAATTGCCCGGGATAAGGCCAACGCCGCTAGCGATACCAAGAGTAAATTCTTGGCAAACATGAGCCACGAATTGCGTACGCCGCTAAACGCAATCATTGGTTACAGCGAAATGATCACAGAAGAGGCTGAGGACGAGGGGTATGACTGGCTGATAGAGGATGCGAAGAAAATAAAAGACTCTGCCACACATCAACTTCAACTGATCAACGACATTCTGGATCACAGCAAGATTGAAGCCGGAAAACTCGAACTTTATGTGTCTGACTATGACTTAGTAGAGGCTCTGGCGTTCATCAAGAACGTCAGCCAGCCTCTTGCCGATAAAAATAACAATCAACTGCATTTCGAATTTGATGAACAGTTAGGAGCGATGCACAGCGACGAGACCCGTCTGCGTCAAACCCTACTCAATCTCCTAAGTAATGCCTGCAAATTCACCAAAGAAGGCGACGTTTGGTTCATCGTTAAGAACCAAAGCGTAGACGACCAAGAATGGGTAAGTTTCGCGGTTAAAGACAGCGGTATCGGTATGACAGCGGAACAAGTGGCGGGTATTTTTGAAGAATTTACCCAAGCCGAGAGCGGCACGGCCGCGAAATTCGGTGGCACTGGACTGGGCTTATCCATCACCAAGAAGCTAGTAGAGATGATGGGGGGGACGATCGAAGTCCGCAGCGAACCAGGCGTAGGCTCTACCTTTGAAATGCTACTTCCCAGAGTTTTACCGGCTGACTAATCAGGCCGCCGGTATGCGCCCACCTCGCACGAAGTTGCGGTTAGACCAAGGGCAAATGGCGCTTCAATGGCAAGGAGCGCAGGCGCTTGCCCGTCAAGTTCTGTATGGCATTGCACACAGCGGGCGCTACGAGCGCTAACGTATTTTCGCCAATGCCCGAAGGATGCACACCGTTCTCGACAATATGGATATCCAGCTCCGGCAGGTCCATATTTCTCTGCCACTGGTACCCATCAAAATTACTCTCTCGAAGGCGGCCTTGCTCGAGCACAGCTTCTTCATAAAACGTGCTGCTTATACCCCAAAGTAAACTGCCTTCAATTTGGCTTTTCAGCCCATCCGGATTGATCGCAACACCGACGTCCGCACATACCGTGAGCTTGTTGACCTTTATATTACCGCCAGCGGAGCGCTCAACATCGGCTACGCAAGCTGCAAACGTTGGGTTGTGCCGACCTTCCGCGGCAGCTACTGCAATCCCTTGCGCGGTATTGCGCTTCATTAGTGGCGATCCATAGTTAGCTTGACCTGCCGCGACCTTCAACACGTTCGCCAGCCGAGTACCACCACCCACGGTGAGCTGAGAACTGCCTCGAAGCACTTCTTCGCCAGAATTCGCGCGGGCTGGCGCACCGGCATTACGACCGCGCCCTTTTAGCAAGCTCAGTCGCAAATCCAGCGGGTCGGCACCAAGCTTGTGCGCGACTTCATCAATAAAACTCTCTACAGCGAAAACAGTGAAAAAATTACCGACGGTACGGACAGCGCCTACTGGAACGAGTTCATTCATTCGATAGTAGGGGAAATATTTCACGTCGAGGGTTTCTACGTCGTACCAGTGATCAGAACCAGAAACGACACCCACGCCGCCAACCACCTCTGTCATAGCCCCTTGTTGGGCATCAGCGTTATCGTAGACCATACCAGGCATGACTCGGTCAAAGCTTGGGCCCGCGACCAAATCGTGTTTCATACCCAAGATTCGCTTGGGATAGGACAATGCGTCGTTTTTGCTGATCCCTGCGCTAAGGGCTTGATACGATATTGTTTTGGGGTGGCCCAAGTTGAATTGATCCTCTCGTGTCAGCATCACTTTCACCGGACGATCCAATTCCTTGCACGCTTTTGCTGCCGCTAAAATTTGATCTGTATATATTTTATCCCCAAAGCTACCGCCGATAAGGTGCGGGTGATACACCACATTCTCGACCGGCACGCCCAGCTCCGCAGCGATGCTTTGAATCAGCACCGCACCAGAATGACAGCCCGAGTAGATGTGATAAGTGCCATCAACCTTCTGCACTAACGCGCTGCGAGGTTCAAGCGCTGCATGCTCGATCATCTCTGTGCGATACTCTGCGGTTACTACCTCGTCACTCGCGCTGAGCGCTTGATCTGCATTACCAACCTTGACAAAGGTATGAAAGTCGTCAGAAGACGTTGATGCTTTCGCGCCACTGTGTAGTTCCTCTGAGTTAACTAATTGCGAATCTGGTACGCGCCATTTAACAGAAATGGTTTTTTCTGCCCGCATTGCGGCTGGATAACTTTCCGCGACCACCAGCGCTACATCGGTTCTACGCTCTCCAGACCCGGGAAACCCCAGCGTGTTGATCGACAGCGTCTGTAGGTATCCGTCGATTTCTTCTCTGGCTGAGGCATCGTTAATGTACTCAATTGTGGAGCCAAGCCGCGTTGGCGCTAGCGACACCTTACCAAACACCATGTTAGGTACACGGGCGTCAATGCCGTAACGCGCCTTACCATTTACTTTTTCTTCAACATCCAGCGCAGGGACTGCTTGGCCGACAATCTTATAGTCTTGCGGCGCCTTGAGTTTAACCTCGGCTAGTTCTTCGGGCTGAATCTTATGGTCAATAACCGTCTGGGCTAAGATTTGCCCATAGCTGATCCGTTGGTCAAAAATAGGATCTATGACGAAGCTGTTCTCGGCGAAGCAGTCCGCAGGTTCGCTGCCGAGTATATCTGCTCCCGAGTCAATCAAAAATTGACGCGCCACCGCCGCAGCCCGCGACAACGGCTCAAAGCTCTCCAATACGCTTTGACTTCCGCCTGTCATCTGTAGCCCGGTTTGCGCCACGATTGCTGCGTCCACCGAAGGGTAATCAATACTGACCTTAGACCAATCAAGCTCTAATTCTTCGGCAATCATTTGAGCGAATGCTGTACCCACATGTTGCCCGAGTTCCTGCCGAAATACATGGACGGTGGTTTCACCGCTGCTTTGCATAGTGAACCAAACGCTTGGTGCGAAGTTCTCTGGCAGCATAAGCGGGCTGCCAGGATCTAGGAGGTTAGTAACACTCCCCGCAAGGGTCGATTGCGCGATGACCAACCCACCTGCCCCAGCAACCGAGGATATTAAGAATTTTCGCCGTGATAGATCAGTACCCGTCATTACCTTAACCCTCGATCAAACTTCTGTTATTTCGTCGCTGTCTACGACCGCTCTAATCGCCGTGTTGATACGTTTGTAGGTCATGCACCGACAGAGATTTCCGCGCATTGCACCCTGAATCTCTTCATCCGAGGGCGACGGATTGTTACGTAAAAACGACACCGCCTGCATGATCTGACCCGAGTGGCAGTAGCCGCACTGGGGTACCTGATTATCGATCCACGCTTTTTGTACGGGATGGTTGTTGCCAGAACTGAGGCCTTCGATGGTCGTAACGAAGGTGCCGTAGACGTCATCAATACGCAGTTGACAACTCCGCACCGCTTCACCGTTTACGTGCACTGTGCACGCACCGCAGTGGCCGCCGCCACAGCCGAATTTCGTTCCAGTTAGCCCAAGCTCTTCACGAAGCACCCACAGCAGAGGGGTATCCGGTTCAGCGTTCACCAAATAACTTTTATTATTCACAGTCAGCTTTGGCATGGCATTCACTCACTCACTCAGTTGAGATTAACAACGCAACTAGGATCGCGTTCAGTTTGTCAACGTAAAGGTGACACCATATTGCGCTGCTTTCAACTGAGATTTGCTCTGCAAACCTTGATCAGCTTGATTTTTTTGACAGGAGAATTGCGCGCCCACCAGGACTCGAACCTGGAACCTACAGCTTAGAAGGCTGTTGCACTATCCGGTTGTGCTATGGGCGCAAGGCCGCGCTAGACGCGTG
>JAYYHB010000142.1:0-3075 GCA_036157095.1 Pseudomonadota bacterium | reverse complement strand
CGACGGGTTAATCAATGACAGATACATTTGCTTTTGCGGTAGGGCTTCGCAACACCAACGGTGCAGGCCTCGTTCTGGACTGTCTCTATCCCGCACCAGTCATGCACCCCGATGGCGCGGCTCGAGAAGCTGCGGCCAGCCTACCTGCGGGTGTTAAAGCGCTCAGCGAGACTCAGCTGCAGACACTTATCTCTGCAGCACCTGAGCTCGTGCCTATGTCCTCACTCGCCGCGCAACAAGGCTGCAATTCCCAACATGAGCTTATCGCTATCAGGCTAGCTGCTGATGAGGACATTGGCAGCACAGAGGAGGCCTATCTCAAACTGCACTTACTTTCCCATCGCCTAGCCCTGCCGAATACGCTGAATTTAAAAGGCATTTTTGCGCATCTGCCAAATCTCGCATGGACATCTGCTGGCCCTATCGAGGTCAGTGAACTGCCAGAGGCTCTAATGAACGCGCGAGCCCAGGGACTCAATCTGGAAGTGTTATCAATCGACAAATTTCCAAAAATGGTCAATTACGTGGTACCGGCTGGGGTTCGTATCGCTGACGCGAGTCGAATACGCCTTGGCGCATATTTGGGAGACGGCACGACGGTTATGCATGAAGGCTTTGTAAACTTCAACGCTGCGGCGCTTGGCCCCAACATGGTCGAGGGCCGCATTTCTCAAGGCGTGATCATTGGCGCGGGGACAGATTTGGGCGGCAGCTCCAGTACTCAAGGCACCCTCTCCGGCGGTGGCGAAATCGTTATCAGCATCGGCGAACAGTGTCTTGTGGGTGCCAATGCGGGAACGGGCATACCACTGGGGGACCGCTGTACGATCGAAGCGGGCCTCTACATCACAGCAGGCACTCCGATTATGGTAGTAGATGAAACCGGCGAAGAGGTGCAGCGAGTGAAGGCTCGAGAACTTGCCGGGCAATCCGACATGTTGTTTATTCGAGACGCCAAATCTGGCCAGGTGCTGTGCAAGACCAATCGCAAAGCGATAGAACTCAACGACGCGTTGCACAGCCATAACTGATGGAAAACGAATCTTCGATCTTAGACCTGACCAAGGCCCTGATCCGGCGGGTATCGGTCACACCCGAGGACGCTGGCTGCCAAGAACTCATCGGCGATATGCTGCGCGCACTTGGCTTTACCACGGAACAATTCAACGCCTATGGCGTTCACAATCTTTGGGCATGGCGCGGCTTGGATCCCGCGACTAGCGCGGATATAGCACCTCACCTAATGTTCGCGGGTCATACGGATGTGGTTCCTTCTGGGCCACCAGAAAATTGGCAATCTCCTCCCTTTGAACCAACCATCCGTGACGGATTGCTGTACGGACGAGGTGCCGCCGACATGAAATCCAGTCTCGCGGCGATGATCTATGCCGTAACTGCCTTCGTGGAAGAAAATCCTGACCACCCCGGCACCATCAGCTTTCTGATCACCAGCGACGAGGAAGGTGAAGCTATTCATGGCACCCGGCACGCTATTACCCAGCTCGCCCATCGCGGTATCAAACCTGACTTCTGCGTGGTTGGCGAGCCTAGCTCAAGTCAGCATCTTGGCGATGTGGTGCGGTGCGGAAGACGTGGTTCGCTCAATGGTCTGGTCACGATCAAGGGCGTGCAGGGCCACGTGGCCTATCCAGAAATGGTGACCAACCCAATCCATGCCGCGGCACCCGCGCTGACCGCACTTGCTCGGGAAATCTGGGATGACGGCAATGTCTACTATCCGCCTTCGAGCCTGCAGATCTCTAACATTCAGTCTGGCACTGGCGCGACCAATGTTGTGCCGGGCGAGCTCAAAGCATGGTTCAATATTCGATTCAATACCGAACATAGTGACGCGGAATTACGCCAGCGCATTGAGGAAATCATCCATCAACATACTCTGGATGCCACTTTTGAGTGGCAGCTTTCCGGGCCACCATTTCTCACCGAAACGGGCGCTCTGACTCAGGCGGTACAGGAGGCGATTAGGCAAGAGACTAGCCTTGATGCGGAGCTTTCAACATCTGGCGGTACGTCAGACGGACGGTTTATTTCGCCCTGGGATGGATCAGGACAGGCCAAAGTTGAGGTTGTCGAGTTAGGCCCAATCAACGCCACCATTCACAAAGTCGACGAGTGCGTACGCGTTGACGACTTAGAACCCCTGGCGCGCATTTATCGAAACATTGCAGAACGTTTGCTTAAAGCCTAATGAGAACCCGATACAGCGTTCTTCTGCTCGGACTAGCCGCCGTCCTCTGGGTAGTCGTCAATCTGCCCGCGAGCATACTGCGCTTCGTGATCGCCCCTTCCTTTGGCACGTTAATTACGCCAGTTGGCACGCTGTGGCGAGGGTCAAGTCAATTCGTGACCCCTTTAGGTATAGAGGCCAAGCTGCAGTGGGATACCACCCTAAGGCATCCGGGTGTGAGTTTCGCGCTTATCGATGCGAAGACCTCGATACAGGGAAGGCTGGAACCATCGCTGAGCAACATCCGTGCCTCCTTATCAGGGCAGCTGGACGCCCAGACATTGGCGCCCTTACTGGCACAGTATGATTTATTTGTGCCTGGCATCTTTGATCTGCGACCCACGAACCTTCATTTTGGTGCTGACCGTTTGACCATGCTGTCACCTAGCCAGCTACAGTGGAGTGGTGGGCAGGTTCGCTACATTCTCGCCAATAGGCGCTACGACGCGCTGATGCCGCCTTTGTTCGCGTCGATAACAGCGCGAGAGGACGCCGCCCTGGAGGCAAATGTGACTCTTTCCTCGGCGGACGCGGCGCCCTTGCTGATCTTGCGTTTGAACCCCAGCGGCAGCGTTTACCTTGGTGTGACCCGGGGGATGCTACGCCTGGCCAACTACCCCTGGACGGGAAACGAAGCGGAGACGGAATTGATCTTTGAAGTAGAACGAGGTCTCGCACAACCCCTCACTTAAACATCGCGTCTGCATTGGCAATCTGCGGCGAAGGCATCACAATAATGACATCAGAATGAAAAACGCTCTTCACTGACACAATTGATGCAAACCGTCACATGTTGCAACAACTTCAACTATGGCTCCCCAGAGCCC
>JAYYHB010000141.1:0-3212 GCA_036157095.1 Pseudomonadota bacterium | reverse complement strand
CGAACTTGCTGTGAAAGCCGTGGAGTGGGCGGCCGCGCGCTGCCTGCAAGGCGAACTGGCGGCCATGGTGACGGCCCCCATAAACAAAGAAGCCATTCACGCTGCTGGCTATGTGAACGATATTGGTCACCAGGAAATTCTCGCTCGTCTGGCTGGTGTTAGCCAGACTGCCACCATGCTGATGACGCCTGGATTACGGGTCGTACACTTATCGACTCATAAATCTCTTGCCAAGGCCGTGGAATGTGTGACTGCTGAGCAGGTTCTTGGCAAGCTGCATCTTATTCACGACACCCTAACCCAATGGGGCTTGGTGCAGCCGCGTATCGCCGTGGCCGCCCTGAATCCTCATGGTGGCGAGGGTGGGTTACTTGGGCGCGAGGAAATCGATGAACTGATGCCCGCTGTTGCCAATGCCAAGGAAGCAGGAATCAATGCCACCGGTCCGCTACCCGCTGACTCGGTGTTTAACCGCGCCATAGCTGGCGAATTTGATGTGGTGCTAGCGCTTTATCATGACCAAGGTCATATCGCCATTAAGGTACATAACTTCCACGAATCCACCACAGCTACCCTCGGCATTCCCATGGTGCGCACCTCAGTAGATCATGGCACCGCCTTCGATATTGCAGGCAAGGGAGTTGCAGACGCCGCGGGAATGCGTGCAGCCATGGACGCCGCTCGCGCCATTGTCGCCTCGGACCTGGGCTCGCTAGAAATTTAGCCACAGGTAGCGTCCTCGTCCCAGTACATCCGCGTGGTCTAATGATTGCTAGGCTGGGCGACCGCCAGTGAAGCATTCCGCCGTCGCGCGCTTTTTCTTTTTGCCCACACAAGGAAAGAGCGCTAAATGACCCATCGCATATTCTCTTGCCCAAGCCGCTATGGCAGACTCAAACGCAAATTCAGGTGATGGGGAGTTGCCATGAAAGCAGCAGTATTTCGTGAAGTGAATGTGCCGATGGAGATCGAGGAAGTTACGGTCTCCAAACCCGGCCCAAGAGAAGTTCTTATTCGTACGCAGGCTGCCGGCATCTGCCATAGTGACATGCATTTTTTCAACGGCAGTTATCCTGGCAAGCTGCCCATGGTGTTGGGTCATGAGAGTGCGGGCATTGTTGAGCAGGTCGGCAGCGATGTGCACTACGTCAAGCCCGGCGACCACGTCATAACCTGCCTGTCAGTATTTTGCGGTCACTGCGAACAGTGCGTGACTGGCCACCTATCGCTTTGCCAAGAGCCCGAGATGAGTCGCGGCGGTGAAGAGGAGCCACGCATCAGTCAAAACGATCAGCCCCTCACACCCTTTGCGCAACTGGGGTCGTTTGCCGAGATGATGCTGGTCCATGAACACGCGCTGGTCAAAGTTCGTAAGGACATGCCCATGGATCGAGCCGCATTGATTGGCTGCGGGGTGACCACGGGTGTTGGGGCGGTCATTCATACAGCCGCGGTCGAGCCGGGATCAACCGTAGCAGTCATCGGCTGCGGTGGTATTGGCCTGTCTGCAATCAATGGCGCGGCACTGGCTGGTGCCTCACGCATCATTGCCGTGGATATGGTGTCCTCAAAACTCGAGCTGGCGCGTAAGTTCGGTGCTACTGATGTGGTCGATGCCAGCGATGGTGAGGCCATTGAGAAAGTGCGGGAGCTTACCAGCGGCGGTGTGCACTATTCTTTTGAGGCGATCGGCCTTAAGGCAACCGCCGAGCAGGCGTTTCGAATGCTGCGACCGGGCGGTACTGCTACAGTCATCGGTATGATTCCGCCGGGCCAAATGGTTGAACTGCATGGTGTCGATTTCTTGTCGGAGAAAAAGATTCAGGGCTCCATGATGGGTTCCAATCGCTTCCGAGTTGATATGCCGCGCTTTGTTGATTTTTACCTTCAGGGCAAGCTGCACTTAGACGATATGATTTCAAACCGCATTGCATTGTCCGACATTAACCAGGGTATGGCTGCGCTGGAAACCGGGGAGATTGCCCGCAGCGTCATCATGTTTGATTAAAACCGGCAGGAGTGAAGAATGCGCTGGCTCTCTTTTTTGCGCGATGGTTTGGAGACTTTTGGCTACGTGGTGGGTGATGCAGCTGCCGGGGAAGGCGTCGTTGATGCTGGCGAGCGCTCTGACTTTGCATCGCTTCGTGAAGCGATTGGCGCGGACGCTCTGACAGATCTCGCCGCCAAATGCGGTGCCAGTGCAGATTTGGCTCTGGCCGATGTGGTGTATCTGCCTACCATTACTGACCCGGCGAAGATTATGTGCGTGGGCCTGAATTATAAGGCCCACCAAGAAGAGACAGGCCGCGGCGGCGAGGGCTACCCCACCATTTTCGTGCGCTTTGCGGATGCGCAAATGGGCCACAATGCACCCATGGTACGGCCTCTGGAATCCACCTCGTTAGATTTTGAGGGAGAAATTGCCCTCATTGTCGGCAAGGGCGGCAGGCGTATTAAGCCGGCGCATGCAAAAGACCATATCGCAGGCTTTTCAATCTACAACGATGGCAGCGTGCGCGACTATCAGCGTCAGACCAGTCAGTTCACGCCGGGTAAGAACTTTGCCAGCACCGGCGGCTTTGGGCCATGGATGATGACTTTGGATGAAATTGGTGATTTGGATGCCATGGAAATCACCACCCGGCTAAATGGCGAGGTGATGCAAAACGCCACTTCAGATTTGTTAGTGCACGGCTTTGAAGAAATTTTGGAATACTGCTCAACCTTCGTTGAGCTTAAGCCCGGTGATGTGATCGTCACCGGTACTCCAGGGGGCGTGGGTGCCGCCCGGACTCCGCCAGTGTTCATGGACGACGGCGATTTGATTGAGGTTGAAGTTAAACCCATTGGTCTTTTGAGCAATCCTGTAGTGGCAGAGGCTGCAATCTAGCCGCTCAAGTTGACTATTTGTCGTGGTCTGCAGACCACTCGCTAAGTTTGGAGACCCCCTATCGTGAAGTTTGGTATCGGTCAGAGTGTTACGCGCTGCGAGGATCCGCGTCTGATCACAGGTGGCGGGCAATACACCGACGATATCAACCGACCGAACCAACTCTATATCCGCTTATTGCGTTCACCCTATGCACATGGGCGCATCACCGAACTCGATGTGAGTGCGGCACGCCGCCGACCGGGTGTTGAAGCCGTCTACACCGCTGCGGACTTAACCTCGCTTGGCGGTCTGCCGTGTCGGGCTGCATTAAAAAATGCGC
>JAYYHB010000140.1:0-2626 GCA_036157095.1 Pseudomonadota bacterium | reverse complement strand
AATTTTTTAAAGACCACATTTTTGTGTTCGGCCTGAAATTTTTTCAGCACGTCCAGGCGCCGGCTCACAATAAGCGGCGGACAACACTGGGGAAAGGCGGTTGCGAAGAGTTTTTCGTTGCAGTCTCGCAACGAACCTGGCCGGTTTACTACTCTTACCCCCTCCGATTCCGCTCTCTCGAGAAGGTAGGTCGTATAGATATATTCCATGTCAAAGGGAGGATCCTTGCGCATCATGACGATGTCCATGGTGGACAGTGGCATCAGTTCTTCGGACGCTAGAGTGAACCAGGAATCCTCGCCGTCATTGACGCTAGCAGGATCGAGTGCCACCGCGAAGTGCGAAACCAACGCTAAACGACTCAGATAGGCGCAGACGCGGTTGTCTGAAATAACAAGATCTTGCTGCCGACAATAGTAAACATCCATGCCTCTAACCTGAGCCGCCCGAATCATGGCGAGGGTCGAATCTTTTTTGATCGCGACGGTTTCGATGGGGTCCATCAGAAAGGCAATCTTGGTCATGGAGATACCTGCTAGGAAGATGAGGACGGTAAGGTAACGATTGTTGTACCGATGAAGCAAATGCCAGCCGGCATAGGTGGCCGGCGCTCGATTCTTCCTGCACCTGTTAGACTTTGCGAGATATGATCTATGCTTTTGGTTCCGAATGTCCTAAAGGTGAATTAAGCGTGACGGGCGGACTCACTCCAAGCCAGGTTTTCCATAATCGACGCGACTTCGAACGCGGTTTGCTTGCAGTGATATTGGATGAGAATCGCAAGACCGGCTTTCAGCAGATGGAGCGCGTGGCGAAAACGATTAGCACTGTGCTACCGCCGGACAGTTCGTGGACACTGTTGGCGCGCTGGTTAAATGCGCTTGCGGTAGATCGGCTGCCGTTAACCAGCAGAAGCCTCGAACTCCTGCGACAGGTTGGTAAATCGTTAAAGGATCTAGATTGGCAGGCCCAACAGGTGCCCCAAGCAGACCGGGTGATGCCGCGAGAGGTCGCTTTTTTGGTTGTGCCACTCAATGCCGCCCTGGGCAGCGCCCAAACGCCGGGCGACGAGGATGCGGAACGATGGACAACGCTATTGGCCCGGCTCCAAACCACGAAAGATCTGACGTCCTCACGCTTATCCTTCGCTCAGGTTGCAGACTTTGCTGCAGCGCGTCAGTGGCGCGATGTGCTAGAAATAACCGGCGCCCAAATAAATCTGTTGGATCGTCTTTTGGACGGCACCCTGGCTGCTGCGCCTGAACACGATGAGGTGTTAGGCGATGCCAAATCGCTGCTTCATGTCTTGACCCTGCCTCCTTTAGGCGAGACGTTGGCAAACCAAACCGAAATAGACGACACCCAATACGAACGCGTGATTGAGCGGGCTGACGTGCTGGCATCCGGGGGGGAGTTTGTCCTCGATGATGCTGAGAAAACGCCAGGAGTTGAGAATTCGGACTTTGCCCAAATGCAGCTTGCGACGGTACTAGATATGCTGCCAGGGCTGTTGGGGGCTTACCAAGAGCAGCTCGGGACAGGGACGATAAGTCCAGAACTTGAGGCGGATATGCAGGCGGTATCAGATGCCGTTGAGCGGCTGCGGGCGGGCTTGACTAAAGATACTAGGCAGGCCATCCAATGAGATGTTGAACCAGTGCCATAGCGACAGCGGGCATGGTCTCTGCGCGCAAAACTGTATCTCCTAACCGATAACTAGCGACGTCCTGGTCGCGAAAAAACTTTGCCTCCTCTTCACTCCAACCTCCTTCTGGACCAACGAAGATAAGCGGTTTATGGATGTCAACTTTACGAGGCAACGGGGCGCCATCAAGGTCAAAAACGATCGGTATACCATTTGCCTGCTCATCTATGCAGGCCTTTACCGTCCTCGGCGGGTGAAGTACGGGTAACCAGGTTTGTCCACACTGCTCACAAGCAGATGCAATGACCCGCCGCCAATGGCCTATTTTTTGGTCCAAGCGCGCTCCTTTGAGAGGAAGATTGCTTCGATCCGTCTGCAATAACCAAATCTGCTGTACGCCAAGCTCTGTCGCCTGGGCGATTGCTCGATCCATGGCTCGGCCCTTGAGCAGCGCCATGGCCAGTGAGGGCGCCTGGTCGGTCCGCTCGATGGAGACAATTTGCCCGACAACCCGTATTTGGGCGCGCCGCTGATGCGCTTTGCTGACCCGACAGCGGTAGAGGCCGCCTTCGCCGTCAAAAATGTCCAATTCTTCTTGCTCTCGCATGCGTAGCACGCGGCAGAGATAGTTTGAGCGTTCAGCATCGAGCTGAAGAATATCGCCGGGGCAGTGCGTCCCGGCGAAGAAAAAACGGTTCAGGCGTGACAAATCGTCTTTCGAGGAAGCCTAACTTGCGGCAAGATCCTCTACTCGCTCCCCATCGATTAAGAACGTAGAAGTGTAGCCCGGGAGCCCCCATCTCTAGCAACCTTTCACATAGCTTGGTGACGGTGCCATCGAATAATTGTGCAACTCTAACGTTTTCTCAAGGAGGGAAGATCTCGAAGCTCAGTGTGGGTAGTTGGTCTAGAAGGTCTGTCGGGTTAACTGCGAGTTCCCAAGAATTCATGATTGCGGGTTCCAGCTTTTAGGAGACGTCT
>JAYYHB010000139.1:0-3701 GCA_036157095.1 Pseudomonadota bacterium | reverse complement strand
GAGCCCAGCGCAGCCGCCAGCACGACACCTGACAGCACCATAGCTATCAGGCGTTTGCCCATAAAGTCGACCTGCAAGGTGTTGCGCTGAGAATCGCTCATATCTTAATCGACTCCAGCTTGCGGCCGCCGTAAAAGAGGTTCACGAGGGCACGAGTTACCAAAATGGCGGTGAACATCGAGGTCACGATGCCCACGGCTAAAGTGACAGCAAAGCCGCGCACCGGTCCGCTTCCTATCGAAAGCAGGATAATGGCTACAAAAAACGTTGTGACGTTAGCATCGGTAATTGTCAGCAACGCACGGTCGAAGCCAGCCTGGATGGCTATTTGCGGGGGGTTATTCTTCAACTCCTCCCGAATGCGGGAAAATATCAGTACATTCGCATCCACGGCCATCCCGACCGTTAAGACAATACCTGCGATGCCCGGAAGGGTAAGTGTGGCGCCGAGTACCGACATGATCGCGACCAAGAGCGTTAAGTTGGCGGTAAGAGCCACGTTGGCTGCCAATCCAAAACCTCGGTAATAAAAAATCATAAACGCCAAAACTAGGGCAAAGCCAATGGCAACAGACTGCCAGCCACGCCGGATATTCTCATCACCGAGCTGTGCACCAACGGTGCGCTCCTCAACAATGTACATGGGCGCAGCGAGGGCACCAGCTCGCAAGAGCAGGGCCAGGTCTTGAGCCTCACGCAGACTTAACCCTGTAATGCGAAAACTGAAGCCGAGTGCGGCTTGAATCGTCGCCACACTGATCAGGCGTTTCTCTTCAATGGTGTAGTACTCTTCTATTGTTTCGCCATCGCGAACAACCTCTCGCACTCGAGGCTTCTGCTCGATAAAGAGAATGGCCATGGAGCGCCCGATATTGTCCTTGGTGGCGGCATGCATCTTTCGGCCGCCCTCATTGTCCAGCTCGATACTGACCTGGGGTTGGCTGGTTTCGGGATCGTAAGATTGCTGGGCATCCTGCACATTGTTGCCGGTCACAATATTGCGCCGCATGATGTCCTGCATGCGCCCCTGATACTCGTAGGTTTCAAGCTGCGACTTTCGGGCTCTTGGTAGTGCCTCTAGGCGAAACTCCAAATTGGCGAATTTATTCAGGATTTCCTTAGCCCTGGCGCTGTCCTGTATACCCGGCAAATCGACCACAATTCTCGAACGGCCCAAACGCTGGACCTGAGGCTCGGAAACGCCCAGCTCGTTGACGCGATTGCGCAAACTGGTCAAGTTTTGACTGATGGCACGATCTTCTAAAGCCCGGATTTTGTCCTCCGAGAGTGTGAACCTGAGAATTAGGTCCCCGGCACTTTCTCGCTCCTGAACCAAAAAGTCCTGATAGTCCACCAAGGCCGCCTTGGCCGCCGCTCGAGTCGCTTCATCGCGAAAACCAATGCTAATGGTTTGGCCGTCGACCCATTTTCGGTTGGGCAAAAAACGTATCCGCTCATCGATCAATTTGTCGCGCATACCCTCAGCGCTGTTGTCGACCACGCCAGTAATGTAGTCCCGCATATTGACCTGGAGTAGAAAGTGAGCGCCACCGAACAAATCCAATCCCAGCGACATGGGTTTGCCGCCGATATCTTGCAGCCACTGAGGCGTCGTTGGCGCTTGCGCTAACGCGACCACAAAGTCGCCGGCATTGCGGTTTAGGGTGTTTGCAATCAGGCTTCGGGCACCTAACTGGGCAGCTTCGTCCTGCAGTCGCACGAGCAGGGAGCCGTCGTCTTCATCAATTCCAATCACTGCTACGCCCGCTTTATCTAGGACAGCCAAAACCCGAGCTTTCTGCGCTGCACTGATACTTGCATCCACGTCTAGAGAGCGAATCTGAACGGCAGGATCTGGCTGAAAAATGTTCGGGGCCGCAAAGAGTGCTCCAAGTAGGCATACGGTTAGGACGAGGATATTTTTCCACAGAGGAAAGACGTTCATAGGACCCCGGCGAGAGGGTGCACCGAGCAGTGTTGAACCTTGACCGCCATTGTCTTGGGATCTGCTCTCGTCGTGATTCATGAACATCTCATTAGTGATGGTGATCGCTTATATCGATGACTAAGCGTTTAGCCTCAGCGTTCCGAGCTCGAAAAGAAAATAGCAGCTATCGGCTCAACCCCCGCATCCATCGAAACATGGCCCTAAGGGGCATTATTCAACGTTGCTTAGTCGAGGGATTTAATCGTGCCCTTTGGCAGAGTGGCCCCAACTGAGGATTTTTGAACTCGCATTTCAAGACCTTCCGCAATCTGTACTTTAACGAACTCGTCTTCAACCTTGGTGATCTGACCAACGATACCGCCTGCCGTGACGACTTCATCGCCCTTGCCCAGCCCGCTGACTAGGGCCTCATGTTCTTTGCGGCGTTTACTCTGAGGCCGAATAAGCAAGAAATAAAAAATGATAACGAAGCCGCCGAGCATGATGAGGTTGATCAGGCCAGCGTCAGGGCCGGGACCCGCCGCCTCTGCCGCTTGAGCGGTGGTTTCAAACAAGTTCATGGTCACAATTCCATTGGTTTTGTAGAGAAGTCGCGAGTTTGCGAAATGTACCGGTTTCAATTGAGCCACGCAATTGAGCCATCAATTGATGGTAGTAATGTAGATTGTGCTGGGTCATCAGCATTGCGCCGAGCATTTCACCGCAACGATCTAAGTGGTGTAAGTAGGCCCGAGAAAAATGACTGCAGGTGTAACAGTCGCAGTTTTCGTCCAGCGCAATATCAGCATTTTTATGCTGCGCATTGCGGATTTTCACCACACCTGTGGATGTGAACAGATACCCATTACGACCGTTACGGGTGGGCATAACACAGTCAAACATATCCACGCCTCGCCCCACTGCCCGAACTAGGTCTTTAGGCGTACCCACACCCATCAGATATCGTGGCTTATGCTCTGGCATTTCGGGCGTTATATGATCGAGCACCCGAATCATGTCTTCCTTGCTCTCACCCACCGAGAGCCCGCCGAGAGCATATCCGTCGAATTCAATGTTCTTGAGGCTTTGCAGGCTTTCGCTGCGCAGATCCTCAAACATGCCGCCCTGCACGATGCCGAAGAGTTTTGAGCCGGGATTCATACTGCCCGCCTGGGTATTCTCAAAGGTCGTCTTACAGCGTGCAGCCCACCGCATGGACAGCTCCATGGACTCCTTGGCCTGTTCGTGGGTCGCGGGATGCGCCGTGCACTCGTCTAGCACCATGACCACATCTGAGCCTAGATTCCCCTGCACTTGGATAGAGGACTCTGGGGTCAGCTCGACCTTGTCTCCATTAACCGGCGAGCGAAATACCACGCTGTGCTCGGTCATCTTGCGTAAATCACCCAAACTGAATACCTGAAATCCGCCACTGTCGGTCAGAATAGGGCCATCCCAATGCATAAATTTGTGAAGGCCACCTAAGTCACGAATACGCTCATCCCCGGGCCGCAGCATCAGGTGAAAGGTGTTTCCCAACAGCATTTGGGTGCCGCTATTGCGCAAATCTCTGGGCGTCATCGCCTTCACCGTGCCGTAGGTACCAACTGCCTGAAAAACCGGCGTCTGTACCTTACCGTGAGGCAGGGTCAGTTCACCGCGTCGTGCCGCCCCATCTTTGGCCAAAAGCTCAAACACTGGATTTCTCGATAAACATAGCGTCCCCATAGCTGAAAAAACGGTATTGCTCCGCCACCGCCGCGCGATAAGCGGC
>JAYYHB010000138.1:0-4833 GCA_036157095.1 Pseudomonadota bacterium | reverse complement strand
AGTTAACGGTACTGAGCAATATGGCGTGTCGATAAGCCATCAATTCTGCGTTCGCTGAGCAGCAGGCTTGGCGGCAAGCAAAAGGAAATAGAGATGAAAAGACGAATATTTCTTCAAGGCTTAGGTTTATCTGCTATTGCGACACGAGGCTATACGGCTAACGCCGATGCTGCCGCCCGCTTTACTCACGGGGTGGCCAGCGGTGATCCCCTGAGCGATCGCGTTATTTTGTGGACTCGTGTTATCCCCCAGAAAGCCAATGATGCGTTGACAGTTTTTTGGCAGGTGGCCATAGATCAAGGCTTCACCCAGGTAGTGGCCTCAGGTCAAACGACTGCCTCTGCAGGCTTGGACTACACCGTCAAGGTAGACGCGACTGGCTTGCAGCCCGACCAATGTTACTTCTATCGTTTCAATGCCCGTGGTGTCAGCAGTGCTACTGGCACAACGAAAACTCTACCCAATGGTTTGGCGACTACATTCACCATGGGTGTCGCCTCGTGCTCCAACTTCCCTCAGGGTTTCTTCAACGCTTATCGGCATATGGCTGAAAGTGACCTGGACTTGGTGCTTCATTTGGGCGACTACATTTACGAGTACCCCGAGGCAGGGTACGCGAATGACTACGCTCGGGAGGTACTTAAACGCAGTGTCGTGCCAAAACACGAGGTTGTTGCCCTCGAGGACTACCGAATGCGTTATGGCCTTTATCGAACAGACCCGGATCTTCAGGCTCTGCATCAGCGCCATCCCTTTATCTGTGTTTGGGATGATCACGAACTGGCCAACAATACCTGGCGCGAGGGTGCCGAAAATCATAACGAAGGCGAAGGTGACTTTCACCAGCGTATAGCCGCAGCGCGGCAGGCTTATCACGAGTGGATGCCTATTCGCACAGCTATCGAGGGCGTCCAGGGACCGATTTATCGCCGCTTCGAGATTGGCAACCTGGCAGACCTCATAATGTTAGATACACGATTAGTAGGTAGGGATCGTGGGCTGGAGTACGCGTCGGACATGCTATATGCACCCTCCGTGGCGGGCGAAGCGCCGATTGCTGATGTTGCAGCATTTGAAGACCAGCGCCTCAACGATCCGACCCGATCACTACTTGGCAAGGATCAAGAGGCGTGGCTCGATGATGCATTACGCCAGAGCGTTGACCGGGGCGCAGTATGGCAGGTGCTTGCGCAGCAAGTGCTGATGGGCTCTGTTGGCATACCGTCGATCCCCATCGACAACATAGCGAGGGGCGAGATGACACAAGAACAGCGTCAGTACATTGCCTTCATGCAAGCATTGGGCGCGCAGGGCATGCCATTGAACCTAGACGCCTGGGATGGATACCCGCTATGTCGCGATCGAGTAAAGGCCATGCTTAGCAGAGATAAAACCAATCCAGTGGTACTGGCCGGGGATACCCACAACGCGTGGGCATTCAATTTGCTCGACCATCGCGAACAGCCCTTGGGTGTTGAAATTGGCACGCCTGGTATCAGCAGCCCTGGTATGGAGAGTTATTTGCCGGTGCCTGCTGTTGATTTGGCTGCGGCGTTGAAGGCGGCCAGTCCCGAACTTTCAGCGGTGGATACCAGTCAGCGCGGGTGGTCTGAGATTTCTTTAACACCTCAATCAATGAGCAATAAATGGCACTTTGTTTCTACGATACTCGATCGACGCTATGAGGTTTCAAGCTCGGGCCCAATGGTGTGCCGGAAGGGTGCGAGGCGTTTCAGTTAGTCATGACAAGGACCTGGAGCGTCCCAGGCAAGGCTACTCTTCGGGGAAAAAAATCAATGGCGCTAATTGGAATATAAGGCTGCCCACATGCTCATTGTCTTGTTACGGCAGAATTTGGTTTCGAGTCCCAAGCCCGGTTTCCCGTCTTGTTGATGCTCGTTTTTATCTGAATACCTAGCGACGCAAATGGCCCTTCGCGTATTGGAAAATGCTGAAGGCTAGGTATTGCAGGAAGGTGTAATAGCCCTCGCCCAGGGCTCGATGAGGGACATAAAAAAGTGTTCTCCTTAACTTGCCACGCTACCAAACACCGCGCGGGAAATGGCGAAGCCGCGCTCATCACCAGTCAGCCCGCTGTGCATTTTATTCATTACGTAGGAAATTGAGATTCGATGATCTTGATCGATGATTGCCGAAGATCCACCCCAGCCGCCCCAAAAGCATAGGTGACGACGATTGTTTTCTGCAGGGATCAGACCAAAGCCCAGGCCATAGCTTACATTCATACCGAGTGTTTGGTCGTGGCCAGAAATGCGCGGCACCATGACAGATCGCGCGGTTTCTTCCGATAACAAACGCACACCGTTTGACTCTCCGTAGTTTGCTAGCACCGAGTGAATTTTTGCGACAGCTCTAGCGTTGCCGTGGCCATTGGCCGCGGGGATCTCGGCTTTTTTCCAGGCCAGCGTCCAGCTGTCCTCGGCGGCTACTCGTGGGCTGGCATAGGAGCGGGCGGCAATGCTGGGTTCAGCAGTTGCGAAGACATTGGCACCAAGGCGCGAATCAGTGGGAGGTATTAAATGAGCGACTCTGGGCAGGGCGGCGTCGGGAACACTAATGTAGAAGTCAGCATCGAGCTTGGCGGCAATCTCCTGGGCAAAGAACTCGCCCATGGTTTGGCCTGTAATACGCCGCAGAACCTCACCGAGAAGATATCCTTGAGTTACCGCGTGATAGGCAACCGCGGTGCCTGGCTCCCACCAGGGGGCTTGAGCAGCCAATAACGTGGTCATCTTTTCCCAGTCGGTATAGGTCTCGATGCCTACTTGTTCATCTAAACCGGACAAGCCAGCGGCATGATTCATTAGATGCCAAACTTTGACATCGGCCTTGCCGCTGGCAGCGAACTCAGGCCAATAGCTCGCGACATTGGCGTCAAAATCGAGCTCGCCCGAGTCGGCCAACATCAGCATGCACAGAAATGACATGGTTTTGGTCGTGGAGTAGACGTTTACAATGGTGTCTTTCTGCCAAGGTTCGCTGCGAGCCTCATCTAGATGTCCGCCATAAAGATCAACCACGGTTTCATCGCGATAGGTAACGCTTACGCTGGCTCCAATATCAGCACCACTTTCTAAGCTGCTTCTGAGTGCCGCCTCCACGCTACTAAACTGCGGGTCGCACCGTCCTGCTATATCCATCTTTCCCCCTTTACTGTGGTTTTTTCTGACCAGCCCTTACCGTCGGCATCGACTGCAGTGCAATTTGGCGTAGATCAAGGGCACGACCCGCAGCGCCAGCTTATTAGGCCAAAGTGCTTCTGTATTTATTGCCATTTCGCTGACGCTTGATTGTCGGACGTCACGAGATTTATCAACCAGTTCTTGCCTTCCTTAACCATCACATAGGTGCAGTTCCAAGTCTGCAACTGGTTACCATTAAAATCGTAGTTAGTGAGCTGGGTTTTCGCCAGTTTGCAGTTGGCTTGCACCGGTAGCACTACGAACTGTTCGGCGGAGTATCCCATTTCTGTACTGATGCCCTGGGCAGACCAAGTCGTCCATAAATTTCGGTAAAGATCTGAAATCTTCTGCGACCCCGTAACGTTTTGGCTGCCGGACAAAGTGACAATGGTCATGCTCGGCGTAAAAAATTTTGGGATGGCGTCAAACTCGTGAGAACCAATGGCTTCGTAGTAGGAGGTTAGCGTTGCTCTAAGGGCTTGATCGTCCGACATGATTTGCTCTTCTTTTTTTAACTCGGTAATGGCAGAGACGAGGCGTGAATAGGAGTTATTTGCCGGGTGAAACAAAAGAGGGTGAGTTGGGGTAATTCGCTCCTATTCCTCCTCCAGTTCTTCATCCTCGTCTTCGCCATCTTTGCCGCCTTTGCAGGTCTCTGGCAAGTAGCGCCTGTCAAGGGCGTCTACGGTGACCACGTCCGCGACGCAGTTCCATTCAATGGTGTTGTCGTCTTGGACTCTAGCTATGAGCAAGTAGCCAGATTCAATATCCTCAAATCGCGCACCAAACTTTGTCATATCCACAAGGGCCCTGAGGGTTCCCGTGCGATATTTATCCGCAGCTGGAACGCCCAACTCGCCCGCCTGGTAGTCCATACCGATGAGGATGCTTTGCGGATTCAGAGAGGTCAGGTTGATGTCCGCTTGTGACTGCGGCATTTCGCCGTAAATATCGAAATACGCTTCGATAACTGCCTGCTGCTCCAGCCCTAGATCAACAGCAGCAGTAACTGCATCTTCGATTTTAGAGTTGTGGTAAAAGCCAAAGGCAACACCCATCAGCGTCACTACGATCATTGGATAGACAACCATCTCCGCGGTTGTGAGCCCACTCTGCCGGTTCGCTATTTGCGATTTTGTCATCGAGCCGAATTCCGATATTCCAGACGGTGATATCCTGCACTTGCGCAGGTAAAAATCACTATGCAACTTTCGCGCCCTGCTTCGATTTATCCCCTATCAGGCCTACTTCGAAATAACTGTGAATTCTGTTTCTGTCCGGCAGGAGATCCTTTAGTAGGACTGACAGGACTGGCGCCCAGCGGCGCTCGCAACGCTTGGCATAGTAATTGCTTTCGGTCTTACAGACGCCTGGTTCTAGTTATTTATGGCGGCATAACACGTTAAACGCACAGATTAGGTGCGCAAAGCTATTTATTTGTCTCAAAAAGAGGCGAGCCGATATGAAAATTTGGAACAATTTTGTCGAGAAGGTCGACCCTCTCGACCAAATTGTTCCAGATTTTCATATCGGCTCGCCTCTTTTTGAGACAAATAGATCGATTCGCGCACCTAATCTGTGCGTTTAACGTGTTATGCCGCCATAAGCACTCAGAACCAGGCGTCCTTAA
>JAYYHB010000137.1:0-5628 GCA_036157095.1 Pseudomonadota bacterium | reverse complement strand
AAGTACGGGGCGATAAGTACTGATCACATTTTGTTTATTGGATCTGGCGCTTTTCACCTGGCTAAGCCCTCGGATCTCATTCCAGAACTGCAGGGCCGCCTGCCAATTCGAGTAGAACTGAAAGCTTTGTCGCCCGAGGACTTTCGCCGCATCTTAACCGAGCCCAAGGCGAGCCTTTGCGAACAATATCGCGCACTGATGGCGACGGAAAACATCGATTTAGAATTCGCCCAGAGCGGCATTGAGCGTATCGCTGAGCTGGCGTGGCAGGTAAACGAGGGCACCGAAAATATCGGTGCTAGGCGTTTGCATACAGTCATGGAGCGTCTGCTCGAGCCTCTGTCCTTTGGCGCAGATGAAAGCTCGGGCGAGCAGGTTTTGGTCGACGAGGATTACGTCAACAGCCACCTAAGCGACCTTGTTAGCAATACCGACCTTTCACGTTTTATTTTGTGAATCTCGGATCGAAACCATCCCAATCTGATCGAAATCTATGGACGCTCCAAGCCACATCACTTACCACAAAATAGCCCACACCCTTGAGCTGCAGTGGGATCATGAACGATACGAACTGCCCGCAGAACTGTTGCGGGTCTACTCTCCGTCTGCCGAGGTGCGCGGGCATTCCTCAGATCAGCGAATCCTGCAAACGGGTAAGAAGAATGTCGGCATTAAGCTGATTGAGCCTGTGGGAAATTACGCCATTCGCATCGCCTTCGACGATGGTCACGACAGCGGTATTTATGCCTGGCCTTACCTGCACGAATTGAGTACTGAGCAAGAACGGTTTTGGCAGGAATATCTGCAGAAACTTAAACAAGCCAACGCGTCACGGCTGCCCAATATTCCCGTGAATCAGTGGTCACCCAAGTAGGCGTGTCCCTCCCCATGGTGTATCCGCGTTATAGTTCCATCGGCCGTATAAAGCGGCTTGCTAATAAAACTCGAATACAAGATTCAAAGCGATGACCGAAGCCGCAGATAATCCGCAACAAGCGAAACACGCAGAGCCTCAACGACCTGAGACCGAAGAGGCCGTTAGTTTCGGTTTTGAGCGAGTGTCGCCTGAGGAAAAGACCCGTCGCGTAGGTGGTGTCTTCGCCGCGGTGGCAGATCGCTACGACTTGATGAACGATTTTATGTCCTTGGGCACACACCGTCTCTTCAAACGTATGGTGCTGCAAATGGCCGGGGTTCGTGAAAGTCACCATATACTCGACCTCGCCGGCGGCACCGGCGATATGGCGGCGCTGTTTGCACCGGCGGTCGGCGCGCAAGGGCGTGTGGTACTCACCGATCTGAATAGACCCATGATGCAGGTGGGTCGAGATCGCCTACTCGATCAGGGCATCAGCCAGGTCCAATTTTGTCAGGCACCAGCGGAGCAACTGCCCTTTGCCGACGAGAGTTTTGACTGCGCCTGTATCAGCTTCGGCATACGTAATTTTACCGATAAAGATCAGTCTTTAGCCGAGGTTTTGCGCGTGCTGAAACCCGGCGCTGCCCTGCTGGTGCTGGAATTTTCTACACCCACGGACCCGCTGCTAGAGACCGCCTACCGCACCTTTCAGACACTTTGGCCGCCCGTCGGCAAGCTGTTGGTTGGCGACGCTCAACCCTATCAATATCTGGTGGAATCTATTCGCATGCACCCTAACCAAAAAACCCTAAAGCAAATGTTCGAAGATGCCGGATTCGTTGAAACCGGCTTCCACAATTTGGTCGGTGGCATCGCTGCGATACATCGCGGTGTGAAGCCTGAATCAACTTCGGCTTAATGAGATGCTGTAGTATTGATGCACCACGACTCGGCAACCCTGCTACTCGCGCTGCAGCGTCTGCTCAATGATTTAAGCGAGCGGGCCATCCATCTGGATCCTGTGGCCGCGAAAAATTTTACCTCGCTGACCGGTCAGGTCATTGAAATTCACTGCCTAGAACCAGCACTGACATGGCACCTGACCCTGCAGGAGAGCAGCATCGAAGTCCATGCGGGCGCGAGCAACAATCCAAACGTTGCCGTGACCGGCAAGCCACTGGGACTCCTGCAAATGCTAATGACCGGCGCCACATCAGAAACCGTCGTCATCGACGGCGACGCCGCCGTGTTGATGGCGCTGCATACACTCGCCAAGGACTACTCGCCAGATCCGGCCAAACTACTGGATGCGTGGCTTGGCAGAGAAACGGGACAGCGCGCCGCGGCGCTGGTAGAGCTAGGTATGGCCAACCTAGGCGAGCTGCTGACCAGCACTCGGGCAAATGCCCACCATGCGACTCAAAACTACTTCAGCGAGCGCTACGCCACGCAAGATCAAGGTAAGGGGCTCGCTGGGCGCTTGGATCAACTTAGGCTGCGCATTGATAGGCTAGAGGCAAAACTCAACAGGTATCAGCATCCGGAAACCCCAGACTGATGTCTCTGCGCAATTGCCGATTTCTGCTCGGGTTAGCTAGCCAGATCCTCAAGCATCGCTTGCACCATTTACTCCCGCTGGGGCACTTCACCAGCCGCCGCCTCATTTGGACGATAAAGCTCCTGCAGCGGCTGCTACCTACCCGCGGCAATTTACCGGAGCAGCTGACCGACGCGCTGATCTCCCGAGGCCCGGTGTATATCAAGCTGGGGCAACTGTTATCCACCCGACCAGACGTACTTGGTGAGAAGATTTGTCAGTCGCTGGCAAAACTTCAGGATCAGGTTGACCCACTACCCGGCGAGGAAGCCATCACGATCATCGAGCGAGCCTTAGGACAATCATCCCTCGACGCCTTTCAGTCCATAGACCAAGAACCCATTGCCAGCGCATCTATTGCTCAGGTTCACGGCGCCTGTCTGACCACGGGAGAATCCGTCGTCATCAAAATTGTGCGACCGGGCATTGAACAGCGCATACGAAGTGAGATGCAGGCACTCATCGAGGTATCACAATGGCTGGAGAGTCGCCTACCGCTGATCCGGCAGATACATCTCACCCGGATCCTCGAAGATCAGTTAACCGTAATGCTGGCGGAGCTTTCGATGTTTCGCGAGGCCCGCAACCAGATACAGCTGCGACGTAACTTTGCCGACTCGTCTCTGCTCTACATACCCCAGTTACACGATCGCTTCACCAGCCAGAACCTCTTGGTTATGGAGCGCATCGACGCCCCATCCATCGGCGAGTTAGAGCGGATGCGGCACGCTGGTGTTGATTTCAAAGTCTTGGCGCACAAGGGGGTTGAAACGTTTTTCACCCAAGTGTTTGAAGACAATTTTTTTCACGCAGATATGCATCCGGGCAATGTCTTTGTCGACATCAGCAATCCGAGCGACCCTAAATGGATTGCACTGGACTGCGCCATCATAGGCAGTCTGAGCGAATCCGATCAATCATATCTGGCACAAAACCTTGTCGCTTTCTTCGCGAGAGACTATCGGCGAATCGTTACCCTACATCTGCGTTCTGGCTGGGTGCCAGCCAACACCGACACCGATGCTTTTGAAAATGTCATTCGCGACGTTTGCGAATCCATTTTCGCCAAACCACTCAGCGAAATTAACTTTGCCGCCTTCATGATGGAACTGCTCGAAACTGCACGAGACCTTGGTATGCAGGTTCAACCCCAGCTGGTTTTACTGCAAAAAACACTGCTCTACGTGGAGGGACTAGGGCGGCAACTTTATCCACAGCTCGATCTTTGGGAGACCGCGGAACCCTTTATGCGGCGCTGGGCGGTAGAGCACCTTGGTCCGGTAGCGGTCATTGGCAAGCTATTGGACAACGCCCCCAAACTACTTGCCGAAGTGCACCGACTACCGGAACTGCTTGATGACAGGCAAACCATCGAGCTGCGCAAGCAGATGGCCGTGCAGCAAAACAATATTGAGCAATTAAAGAACCAAGTTCAGGGTCAGCGGCGTCGAATCAGGCGCCTAAGTTTGTATACTGTGCTTCTGCTGTCGGCCATCGGCATGGCATTCTGGTTGGGTTAGCCAAGGTTGAAGGTGCTAGGATGCCTGCGCCTCAGCAGTGGAATAAATTGGAACCCAAGTGATGAGCGTACTCGACGAACTCACGCAAGTGCTTGCCCAGCGAAAATCTGATGACCCAAACACCTCCTATGTCGCGTCACTCCACGCCAAAGGATTGAACAAGATTCTGGAGAAGATCGGCGAGGAATCCACCGAGGTTATTTTGGCAGCTAAGGATGCTGGCAGCCGCGCGGGAACAAAAACCGAGGTTGTGAAAGAAACGGCTGATCTGTGGTTTCACACCATGGTGATGCTAAGTGAGCTAGATCTATCAACTAAGGACGTGCTGGATGAACTGGCCGATAGATTCGGCGTGAGCGGCCACGACGAGAAAGCTGCGCGAAAGTCATAGCGCGTCAAGTTCGGCGACTGTCTACAATACGAAAAAGCGTCCTATAATCGGACCCTAGTCATCGGAGATACCCAATGTTTGGATTTGGTATGCAAGAACTGTTGGTCATATTGGCCATTGTACTGTTGATCTTTGGTCCGAAACGCCTGAAAAACATTGGCGCAGATCTTGGCAACGCCATTAAAGGTTTCCGCACGGCGGTATCTGACGAGGATAAAGCAGCAGAAGCCAATGAGGCAGCAGCAAAAGTCATTGACGGCGATGGTACGGCCGCCGAGGTCACCACCCAGTCCTCCACCACGGCCAAACAAGAAACAAAATAAGAGGGCGGCCCTGCCCTAGGGTGGGATCTCAAACTTTGCCGCACACTCGGAGCACGTAACGCCACATGTTCAGCAGTATGGAGTTAATGCTTATTGTCCTAGTGACACTGCTGGTCATTGGCCCAGAGCGCCTGCCCGAAACGATGCGCACTCTAGGCCTATGGATAGGCCGTTTGTCGCGATCATTTGCCGCAATGAAAGTTGAAATCGAGCAGGAAATTGGCATGGACGATGTGAGGCGGCAGCTCCACAACGAGTCGGTTATGGCGCAAATGAAGCAGATCGAAGACGAAGTGAAAAACTCCATCGAGCCGCCGGTGATGCAGGCACCGCCAGCCAACGCGGTGACGGCAGCAGCGACGGCGATAGAGATAGATAAAAAGGTTCAAAGCCAGTCGCCCGTGATCGATGACACAACCAGTGAAGCCGATGATAATTCACCAAAAAAACGTCATAGATGAGCGTCGAGCCCGGTAACGTGCAAGAAGATGCTGACAAGGAAATGCCCTTTCTTGAGCATTTAATTGAACTTCGCAGTCGGATCCTTCGCAGCATGGCCCTGGTTGGTGTTCTGTTTGTACCAATCTATTACTTTGCTGGGCCATTGTTCAGTTTTGTATCCGCACCATTGATCCAGGCGCTGCCCGATGGCTCTTCGATGATCGCGACGGCGGTTACGTCGCCCTTTCTCACCCCATTTAAACTCGCCATCTATACGGCGATCTTTATCGGCATCCCGTTTTTGCTGCATCAGCTATGGGGATTTATTTCGCCCGGTCTTTATCGCAGTGAAAAACGATTTGCCTTTCCGCTGCTGTTTTCCAGCGTCGTCTTGTTCTACGCGGGCATGGCATTTAGCTACTTTTTGGTATTTCCGCTGGTATTTACTTTCCTAGTAGCGGTAAGCCCAGAGGGTGTGCCGATGATGACGGACATCA